>NZ_JBIVJB010000028.1:0-56796 GCF_044750025.1 Pseudomonas sp. NPDC088885
CAACTTCTTCACCATCCGCGACGTGCTGGAAAAGTACCACCCGGAAGTCGTGCGTTACCTGCTGGTGTCGAGCCACTACCGCAGCGCGATCAACTACTCGGAAGACAATCTCAAGGACGCCAAAGGCGCACTCGAGCGTTTCTACCACGCGCTGAAAGGCCTGCCGACCGTTGCACCGGCGGGCGGCGAAGCGTTTGTTGAACGCTTCACTACCGTGATGAACGACGACTTCGGTACCCCGGAAGCGTGCGCGGTGCTGTTCGAGATGGTGCGGGAGATCAACCGTCTGCGTGAGAGCGATCTCGATGCAGCGGCGGGTCTGGCGGCGCGTCTGAAAGAACTGGCGAGCGTGTTGGGTGTGTTGCAGTTGGAAGCCGATGACTTCTTGCAGGCGGGCGCTGAAGGGCGTGTCGATGCGGCTGAAGTTGATGCACTGATTGCCGCGCGTCTGGCGGCTCGGGCCGGGAAGGATTGGGCTGAGTCGGACCGGATTCGTGATCAGTTGACGGCGATGGGTGTGGTGTTGGAAGACGGCAAGGGTGGGACTACCTGGCGTCTGGCTGACTGAGATCAGGGACGCGGAGCGTCCCGGGCTGCATTCCCACGCGGAGCGTGGGAACGATCAACAAAACCCGCCTAGTGCGGGTTTTTGTTTGGCCGCGAGAAGAGCCCCTCACCCTAACCCTCCCGAAACGTCGGACCGCCCGGAGGGAGAGGGGACTGAGTGGGGGATGCTCACGAGATACGCCGACGTGAACGTGCTGTACCGAATCCGTAATCGACTGGTTTTGATCGTTCCCACGCTCTGCGTGGGAATGCCTCTTCGGACGCTCCGCGTTCGGTTTTGCAGGGACGCAGAGCGTCCCCGGCTGCATGCCCACGCGGAGCGTGGGAACGATCAAGATCGCAGCCTTCGACAGCTCCTACATGAAATGCGATTCCTGTAGGAGCTGCCGAAGGCTGCGATCTTTTGATCTGTGTTTTTAGCCGAGGTTGCTTTTGCTCTGCGCGTAGGTCTTGATGTCTGACGCAGCCGGATGCTGCGTCGATGACGATTCTGCAACGGAGAAATCATGGCCAATCACTATCGCGAACTGTTCGCGACCCCCGGCGCCACCGGGTTAGTGCTCGCGAGCTCCATCGCGCGGTTGCCGCAGGCGATGATCGGCATTGGCATCATCACCATGCTGGTTCAGCAAACCGGTGTGTACTGGCTGGCCGGTGCAGTCGCCGGCACGTTCACCCTGGCCAATGCACTGCTCGGCCCGTACATCTCGAAACTCGTTGACCAGCGCGGCCAGAGCCGCGTGCTGCCGGTCGTGACGGTTTTCAGCATCGTGATGCTGCTGGCGCTGATCATTGCCGTGTACATTCGCGCGCCCGCCGCATGGCTGTTTATTCTGGCGGCTCTGGCAGGGACGATGCCGAGCATGCCGTCGATGATCCGCGCCCGATGGACGCAGCTATTCCGGGGCAAGCCGCAGTTACACACGGCGTTTTCGCTGGACACGGTTCTGACGGAAATGGCCTACATCGTCGGCCCGCCACTGGCAATCGGACTGAGCGTGAGCTTTTTCGCCGAAGCGGGGCCGCTGGTCGCGGTCGGATTGCTGGCCATCGGGGTCACGGCGTTTGTGCTGCAACGCCAGACCGAACCCAAGGTTGTCGTGGGCCACAGCAGTCATGCCGGCTCAACCTTGCTGATCCCCGGCGTCCGCACCATTGTTTTGGCGCTGCTGGCGATGGGCGTTATCGGCGGGGCAATCGATGTCGCCGTCGTTGCGTTCGCCAATGCGCAAGGCTGGCCAGCGTCGGCGACATTCATTCTCGCGGCTTATGCCTTTGGTTCGCTGGTGGCAGGCCTGACGTTCGGGGCGATGAGGGTTTCCCTGGCAATTGAAAAACAGTTCCTCATCGGGATATTGGTCACGGCGTTTACCGGTGTGCTGCCGGTTTTTGCGACGGACGTTTATGTGCTGACCGCAGCGCTGTTTATCGCCGGCATCTCGTTTGCGCCGACGATGGTTGTGGTGATGAAAATGGGCACGATCATTATTCCTCCGTCGCGGATCACCGAGGGGCTGACGTGGATGACTACCGGTATCAGCGTGGGTGTTGCGCTCGGCGGCATGCTGGCGGGGATGGTGATTGATGCCTTTGGCGCGCGAGCGGGATTTGCGGTGGCTATTGGTGCGGGTTTGATGATGGTGGTCGTTGTGCGGGTGGGGTTGCGCACATTGGCGGCGGCTTCGGCTGTGCAGGTTGAGCCAGCCATTTAAAGTCAAAAGATCGCAGCCTTCGGCAGCTCCTACATACGATCCCTGTAGGAGCTGCCGAAGGCTGCGATCTTTTGATCTGCGCTGCTAACCCCCCAATTGCCGCAACCGCTTATAAAGCGTATTGCGGCTCACCCCCAACCGCCGCGCCAAATGCGAAATATTGCCCCCGGAAGCCTTCAGCTCCCGGTTCAACGCCTCGACATCGTTCAGATCAATCCCTAACGGGGCGCAGCTCTCCACCGGCTCCATCTCCAGATCGACAAAAAAATCATCCGGCAAATGCTCCGGTCTTACTGGCTGCTCCTCGGCCATCGCCAGCGCCACCTGCATCACGCTACTGACCTGACGCAAATTGCCCGGCCACGGATGCCGATCAAACAAATCCAGCACTTCCTGGCTCAATCCCGCCCATTGCGTCGGCTCGCGATGCTGCTCCCACAAGCGTTTAAACAACGCCTCTTTATCACTGCGCTCCCGAAGCGGCGGCAGTTCCAGCGTCAGCCCACCAATGCGGTAATACAAATCCTCCCTGAACCGGCCCAATTGCACTTGTTCGCGTAAAGAGCGATTAGTCGCCGAGATAATCCGCAAATCCACCGCAAACAACTCGCTGCTGCCCACCGGTTGCACGCAACGCTCCTGCAACACCCGCAGCAACCGCGCCTGCGTCGGCAGCGGCATGTCGCCGATTTCATCAAGGAACAGCGTGCCTTTGTCCGCCTTGCGAATCAGGCCGATGCTGCCTTTTTGATTGGCTCCAGTGAACGCGCCTTTCTCGTAGCCGAATAGTTCGGATTCGACCAGTTCGGCGGGGATCGCTGCGCAGTTGACGGCGATGAAGGCCTGTTTGCTGCGCGAGCTGGCCTGGTGCAGAGCTTTGACGAAGACTTCTTTACCCACGCCGGTTTCGCCATGAATCAGCAACGGAATGTCTTTCTCCAACAGCCGTTCCGCTTGGCGCACGGCTTTTTCCACGCGGCTGTCGCCGAAGTGCAAGGTGTTGAGGCTGATGGCCGATGTTGCGGCCGCTTTGGCCTCCGCGATAAACACCCGTGGCTGAACCAACGCCTGCTTCGGCCGTTTCAATAGACACTGAAAACGGTTGCGCCCAGAAGTCTGCAAGGCAAACGGCAGATCATCCGGCTGATTGAGCAATTCCAGCAGCGACACGTTAAACAAACTCTCAACACTGACCCGCGACAAGCGCACACCGAGCAGATTGTCCGCCCGACGATTGGCCGACAGCACTTGCCCGCTCTCATCAAAAATCAACAACCCGGCCCACTGGCTGTCGAGGTTGTTCAGCCCGGTATTGAAGGTCAGTTGAAAGTGCTGGCCATGGAACAGGTTGAGGATCAGCCGGTTTTCCACGGTCTGGCTCATCATCTTGACCATGCCCAAGGTGTGCGAGGGCGGTAGATAACTGTCGCTGGACACATCGAGCACGGCAATCACCTTGCGCTCGGCATCGAAAATCGGCGCGGCGGAACCGGTCATAAAGCGGTTGGCCTTGAGGAAGTGTTCATCGTGTTCGATGTGTACCGCTTGTTCGCACGCCAGTGCCGTGCCGATCGCGTTGGTGCCGCTGCATCGCTCCATCCAGCTCGCACCGGCCTGAAAACCCCGGGCCAGATTCGGTTCGATAAAGCGCTGCGTGCCCCACGACGTCAGCACCTGGCCCTGATTGTCGGCGAGCATGATCAGGCAGTTGGAGTTGCTCAGGATGTTTTCGTAATAGGGCAGGACTTCCTGATGCGTGGTCTGCACCAGTGAGTGATGGCGGTCGAGCAGGTGCGTGATGCCTGCGGCGGGGAGTTGGTCGAAGGCGGGCGTGCTCTGGTGGTCGAGACCGAACGCGCGGCAACGTTGCCAGGAATTCTGGACGATCGCGTCGTGGGACAGCGGCGGGGCAGGTGCGGCCATGGCAGTCAGCCTCTGATGCAGCGTTATTATTATTTTTATGAAGCCAATCTTCGAAACCTACACAGATCCCCTGTGGGAGCGAGCCTGCTCGCGAAAGCGGTCTGTCAGACACGATTGCATTGGCTGACACATCGCATTCGCGAGCAGGCTCGCTCCCACAGGGGATCTCTATCGCATTCGAGATTGGGCAAAAAGCGTTCATAGAGTGTTGTTCACTATTGTTCATTGTCAATCGCCCGACTGTTCAAATGTGTTCAGCAATGAACGCCCAATCCCTGCGTTTTCAACGATTTTCACGCCAAATCAATCACTTGCCCTTTCTGGCACGAAACTCGCTCCTGTGCACAGGTCGCTTGACTCCAATAATAAAAAGGCCGAGCCATGTCACTCACCCTGGAGCACGTCAGCCGCACCGTCGAGGGCCAGACCTGGATCGACGATGCCTGCCTGAAATTCGAAGCCGGTTCGTTCAACGTTTTGCTCGGTCGCACCCTGTCCGGCAAAACCAGCCTCATGCGTTTAATGGCAGGTTTAGACAAGCCCGATACGGGCCGCATCCTGATGAACGGCGTCGACGTCACCCAACGCCCGGTGCGCCTGCGCAACGTGTCTATGGTCTATCAGCAGTTCATCAATTACCCGACCATGACCGTGTTCGAGAACATCGCCTCGCCGCTGCGGCAGGCCGGTGTGTCGAAAGAGATCATCCACAGCAAAGTGCAAGAAACCGCGAAGATGCTGCGCATCGAGAAGTTTCTGCAGCGCTATCCGCTGGAGTTGTCCGGCGGCCAACAGCAACGCACGGCCATGGCCCGCGCCTTGGTCAAAGACGCCGAGCTGATCCTGTTCGATGAGCCGCTGGTCAACCTCGATTACAAACTGCGCGAAGAGCTGCGCCAGGAAATGCGCGAGCTGTTCAAGGCGCGCCACACCATTGCGATTTACGCCACCACCGAGCCCAACGAAGCGCTGGCCCTCGGCGGCACCACGACCATTCTTCACGAAGGCCGGGTGATTCAGAGCGGCCCGTCGACCTCGGTGTATCACCAGCCGCAAACCGTGCTCGCTGCCGAATTGTTCTCCGAGCCACCGATCAACCTGATGCCCGGGCGCATCGCCGGCAACGAAGTTAGTTTCGCCAATTTTGTGCACTTCCCGTTAAACGTCGATCTGCGCCCGGTGGGCGAGGGCGAGTTCCGTTTTGGCGTGCGCCCCAGCCACATCTCGCTGGTGCCGAGTAATGATGACGATCTCGAGCTGGCGGTCACCGTCGAAGTCGCCGAGATCAGCGGTTCGGAAACCTTTCTGCACGTGCGCAACGAGCATTTCCTGCTGGTGCTGCACCTGCCCGGCGTTCACGAATACGACGTCGATGCGCCGATCCGCATTTACATCCCGACCCACAAACTGTTCGTTTTCGATGCGCAGGGCCGTCTGGTGCAAGCACCGGGCCGGCGTGTCGCGAGGGTTGCCTGATGGCCGAAATCCGTTTGCAGCACCTCGCCCACAGCTACAGCAAAACCCCGAGCGGCGCGGAGGATTACGCGATCCGCGAGATGGATCATGTCTGGGAGCAGGGCGGCGCTTATGCCTTGCTTGGCCCATCGGGTTGCGGCAAGTCGACCTTGCTCAACATCATTTCCGGATTGCTCAGCCCCTCGCAGGGCCACGTCTTGTTTGACGGCAAAGCGGTCAACGACCTGACGCCGGAGAAGCGCAACATCGCCCAGGTTTTCCAGTTTCCGGTGGTCTACGACACCATGACCGTGTTCGATAACCTCGCCTTCCCCCTGCGAAATCAGGGCATGGCCGAGGGGAAAGTGCACAGCAAGGTGCAGGAAATTGCCGAAGTGCTCGACCTGCAAAACCTCCTGAGCAAGAAGGCGCGCAACCTCACCGCCGACGAAAAACAGAAAGTCTCGATGGGCCGTGGCCTGGTGCGTGACGACGTTTCCGCGATCCTCTTCGACGAGCCGCTGACGGTGATCGATCCGCACCTGAAGTGGAAACTGCGGCGCAAGCTCAAGCAGATCCACGAGCAGTTCAACATCACCATGGTCTACGTCACCCACGATCAACTGGAGGCTTCGACCTTCGCCGACAAGATTGCGGTGATGTACGGCGGCCAGATTGTGCAGTTCGGCACGCCACGGGAATTGTTCGAGCGGCCGAGCCACACCTTTGTCGGCTATTTCATCGGCAGCCCGGGGATGAACCTGATCGAAGTGCAGCCGCAACCCGGCGGCGTCGGTTTCGCCTCGACGCACTTGCCGTTGTCCGACGCCATGCAGCGACATATCGATCACGGCCAGTGGAAAAATCTGAAGGTCGGTATCCGTCCTGAATTCATTCACGTGTGGGACGAACCGTTTGATGACGCGATGCAGGCAAACGTCGTACACGTCGAAGACCTCGGCACCTACAAGATCATGACCCTCGACCTCGACGGCGCGCCGTTGAAAGTGCGCCTGGCCGAGGACAAACCGGTGCCGCAGGGCACCGCGTACATCAGTTTTCCGGCGCAGTGGCTGATGGTTTATGCCGATGAGTTTCTGCTTGAAGCCGACAGCAGCGAGGTGCAGCCATGAACAAGGTGCAGAACAACAAGGCCTGGTGGCTGGTGTTGCCGGTGTTCCTGCTGGTGGCGTTCAGTGCGGTGATCCCGATGATGACCGTGGTCAACTATTCGGTGCAGGACATCTTCGACCAGTCCAGCCGCTACTTCGTCGGCGCTGACTGGTACAAGCAAGTGCTGCTCGATCCGCGTCTGCACGACTCGTTGCTGCGTCAGTTCATCTACTCGGCGTGCGTGTTGTTGATTGAAATTCCGCTGGGCATTGCCGTCGCCCTGACCATGCCAACCAAGGGCCGCTGGTCGTCGGTGGTGCTGATCATTCTGGCGATTCCGTTGCTGATCCCGTGGAACGTGGTCGGCACCATCTGGCAGATTTTCGGCCGTGCCGACATTGGTTTGCTTGGGTCGAGCCTCAACGCCATGGGCATCAGCTACAACTACGCGGCCAACACCATGGACGCCTGGGTGACGGTGCTGGTGATGGACGTCTGGCACTGGACTTCATTGGTGGCGCTGCTGTGTTTCTCCGGATTGCGCGCAATTCCCGACGTGTATTACCAGGCCGCGCGGATCGACCGCGCTTCGGCCTGGGCGGTGTTCCGCCATATCCAATTACCCAAACTGAAGAGCGTGCTGCTGATCGCGGTGATGCTGCGCTTCATGGACAGTTTCATGATCTACACCGAGCCGTTCGTGCTCACCGGCGGCGGGCCGGGTAATGCCACGACCTTCTTGAGTCAGACGTTGACCCAAATGGCCGTAGGGCAATTCGACCTCGGTCCGGCAGCGGCGTTTTCGCTGGTGTACTTCCTGATCATCCTGTTGGTGTCCTGGCTGTTCTACACCGCCATGACGCACTCCGACGCCAACCGCTGAGGCCCGGCCATGAGCAAACGTCTTACCCCTATGAAAAAAGTGATCCCATTGCTGGTGTACATCCTGTTCCTGCTGGTGCCGATCTACTGGTTGCTGAACATGTCCTTCAAGAGCAACACCGAAATCCTCGGCGGCCTGACACTTTTCCCACAGGACTTTACGCTGGCGAACTACAAAGTGATCTTCACCGATCCGAGTTGGTACAACGGCTATCTCAACTCGCTGTATTACGTGAGCCTGAACACGGTGATCTCGCTGAGCGTGGCGCTGCCAGCGGCGTATGCGTTTTCGCGCTACCGTTTTCTTGGCGACAAGCATCTGTTCTTCTGGCTGCTGACCAACCGTATGGCGCCACCGGCGGTGTTTTTACTGCCGTTCTTCCAGTTGTATTCGTCGATTGGGCTGTTCGACACGCACATCGCTGTGGCGCTGGCGCATTGCTTGTTCAACGTACCGTTGGCGGTGTGGATTCTCGAAGGCTTCATGTCCGGCGTGCCCAAGGAAATCGATGAAACCGCCTACATCGACGGCTACAGTTTCCCCAAGTTCTTCGTGAAGATTTTCATTCCGCTGATCGGCTCCGGTATCGGCGTCACGGCGTTTTTCTGCTTCATGTTTTCCTGGGTCGAACTGCTGCTGGCGCGCACGTTGACCTCGGTAAACGCCAAGCCGATTGCGGCGGTGATGACGCGTACGGTTTCAGCATCGGGTATCGATTGGGGCGTGCTGGCGGCGGCGGGAGTGTTGACCATTCTGCCGGGCATGCTGGTGATCTGGTTTGTTCGCAACCACGTGGCCAAGGGCTTTGCCCTCGGTCGGGTCTGAGGAACTGATGATGGAATGGATGAGTTGGACCACACCCACCGCAGCATTTTTCATCGTCATCGGTCTGCTGCTGGTCGGCATGACCACGTGGGAATTGCGTTCGCCGAGCATCTTGCGGCGAGGTTTTCTACCGATTGCCACCACCCGTGGCGATCGTTTGTTTATCGGTCTTCTCGGCAGCGCCTACCTGCATTTGCTGGTGATCGGCGCCACCGACTGGAGCATCTGGGTGGCGTCCGCGTTGTCCCTGGTGTGGCTGTTGGCTGTGATGCGTTGGGGCTAGTCGAGTCAATCGGCAACCGTGCTCCGAAATCCTAAACAGGAGGTCTCTATGTTCGACAAAAACAATAAGCTGCGACATAGCATTTCATTGGCAGCCATGCTGGCACTCAGCGGTTTGAGCGCCGCCGCGTGGGCCGATGCCTACGAAGACGCGGCGAAAAAATGGATCGGCAGTGAATTCAAACCGTCGACCCTGACGGCTGAACAGCAGCTCGAAGAATTGAAGTGGTTCATCAAGGCTGCCGAGCCGTTTCGCGGCATGGAAATCAAGGTCGTTTCCGAGACCCTGACCACCCACGAATACGAGTCGAAAGTGCTCGCCAAGGCCTTCACCGAAATCACCGGGATCAAGCTCACCCACGACCTGCTGCAAGAAGGCGACGTGGTCGAGAAAATGCAGACGGTGATGCAGTCCGACAAAAATATCTATGACGGCTGGGTCAACGACTCGGACCTGATCGGTACGCACTTTCGCTACGGCAAGACCGAATCGATCACCGACCTGATGGCCAACGAAGGCAAGAACTTCACCTCGCCGACGCTCGACATCAAGGACTTCATCGGCATCTCGTTCACCACCGCGCCGGACGGCAAGATCTATCAACTGCCTGACCAGCAATTCGCCAACCTCTACTGGTTCCGCGCCGACTGGTTTGAACGCGCTGATCTGAAAGCCAAGTTCAAGGAAAAGTACGGCTACGAATTGGGCGTGCCGGTGAACTGGTCCGCCTATGAAGACATCGCCAAATTCTTCAGCGAAGACGTCAAGGAAATCGACGGCAAGCGCGTTTACGGGCACATGGATTACGGCAAGAAAGACCCGTCGCTGGGCTGGCGCTTCACCGATGCCTGGTTCTCCATGGCCGGTGGCGGCGACAAGGGTTTGCCCAACGGTTTGCCGGTGGACGAGTGGGGGATTCGCGTCGAGGACTGCCATCCGGTCGGTTCCAGTGTGACCCGTGGCGGCGACACCAACGGCCCGGCCGCTGTATTCGCTACGCAAAAATATGTCGATTGGTTGAAGGCTTATGCGCCACCGGAAGCGGCCGGCATGACGTTCTCCGAGTCGGGGCCGGTGCCGTCTCAGGGCAATATCGCCCAGCAGATTTTCTGGTACACCGCGTTTACCGCCGACATGACCAAACCTGGTCTGCCGGTGGTCAACGCCGACGGCACGCCGAAATGGCGGATGGCGCCATCGCCACGCGGGCCGTATTGGGAGGAGGGCATGAAGCTCGGTTATCAGGACGTGGGTTCGTGGACGTTCATGAAGTCGACGCCTGAGAAGCAGAAACTGGCAGCGTGGTTGTATGCGCAGTTTGTGACGTCGAAAACCGTGTCGCTGAAGAAAACCATTGTCGGGCTGACGCCGATTCGTGAGTCGGACATCAACTCGCAGGCGATGACTGATCTGGCGCCGAAGCTCGGTGGTCTGGTTGAGTTTTATCGCAGCCCGGCGCGGGTGCAGTGGACGCCGACCGGGACTAACGTGCCGGACTATCCGCGTCTGGCGCAGTTGTGGTGGAGTCATATTGCTGAGGCGGCGAGTGGTGAGAAGACGCCGCAGCAGGCGCTGGATGGGTTGGCCAAGGATCAGGATGCGATCATGACGCGTCTGGAGCGTTCGAAGGCGCAGGCGGTGTGCGCGCCGAAGATGAATCCGGAGCGGGATGCGCAATATTGGTTTGATCAGCCGGGGGCGCCGAAGCCTAAGTTGGCGAATGAGAAGCCTAAGGGGGAGACGGTGAGTTATAACGAGCTGCTGAAATCTTGGGCGGATGCGCGGAAGTAATCGCTCAAGCTGGAAAACGGCACTGGGAGGTGCCGTTTTTTTTGGATGATTGTGTACATATCCGTTGCTGCGGGGGTGGCGGATTAGGGTTCCGCCCTTACGGCGGGTCACTTTTGGCAAACGCCCCAAAAGTAACCAAAAGGTCTGTGCCCTGACGTCCGGCCCTCGCTAAGGCTCGGGTTCCTTCGCTCCGGGTTCATCCGGGGGCATCGCCTACGGTTTGCTTCGCTGCACCTCCTCTCGATGCTTTCCCCGTATGAATCCCTCCACTCAGCCTCCCGACGGGCTCTAAGATCAAAATCAAAAGCTTGTCGAGCTTGCGCTCATCCTGTGTAGGAGCTGCCGAAGGCTGCGATCTGTTGATCTTGATTTTTAAAAACAGGATCAAAAGATCGCAGCCTGCGGCAGCTCCTACATGGAGTGGCTTACAAGTTTGCAACAACCGGGATTGGCGGGGTGATCTAGACTCGGTTTCGCTCAATTACGAGCATCGTCCGGAGTGCGCCATGGAAGTGCCTAATAACAAAACCGCCATCGAGAGCAATCGACAGGCGTGGAACGATTCCGCTCGCCATCATGAGGATTCGCCTGACTGGCAGGCCTTGCTCAGCGAAGTTGCGCAGGCGGATTTCTCTTGTCTTGATGAGACCTTGAGCGGGTTGCTTGAGGTCGACGGTGAGGATGTGATTCAGCTGTGCTGCAACAATGGCCGCGAGAGTCTGTCGCTGTTTGCCCACGGTGCGCGGAGTGTGGTCGGGGTCGATCAGTCGGCGGCGTTTCTTGATCAGGCGCGTGAGCTGAACCGCCGTTCACCGCACAACGCCGAGTTCATCGAGACCGATATCCATCATTTGCCGGCGTCCTTGCACAACCGTTTTGACGTGGCGCTGATCACCATTGGCGTGTTCGGCTGGATGCCGGACATTGGCGAGTTTTTCCGTCATGTCGTCTCGACGCTGAAACCGGGTGGGAAACTGGTGATCTATGAAACCCATCCGTTTCTGGAAATGGTTGATCCGGACGGCGAGGATCCATATCGGCTGGCCACCTCTTACTTCCGCACCGAGCCGTTTGTGCAGGAGGAGCCGATTGTTTACGTCGGCAAGGTCGAGCAGCAGGCGGCGAAGTCGTATTGGTTTGTGCATACGCTGGGGGATATTTTCAGTGGCGCGATTGCGGCGGGGCTGAATATTGCGCATTTCAAGGAGTATGCGCATTCGAACCGGGAAGAGGTGTATGACCAGTACCTGAATCGCGAGGAGCAGATGCCGATGTGCTTTACCTTGGTCGCCACCAAGGCCTGAATGCTTTAGTGAGTCGACCGGCCCCTTCGCGAGCAAGCCCGCTCCCACATTGGATGTGTGAAAGACGCAGATCCAATGTGGGAGCGGGCTTGCTCGCGAAGGCGGCCTGATGACCGCGACAACATTCAGATCTGCATCAAGCCTGCGCCGCCGCACTCACCACCGGCCGCCCCGCCTTACGCAGCGGTTCCAGCCGCGATCCCTCATACCGCGTCTCGCGGAAAAACTTCCAGCGTCCGAACAGGCAATACACGTGCATCACGCGCCCCTGCTCGTGATAGCCCATGCGAATGTGCAGCTTCAGCGCCGGAATATTGTGCGTCTCACAGACGTCCACCACTTTGTTGCAACCCTGCGCCGCCATCGCTTCCCACAGCGCCACCTGCACGTCCACCGAGAGGCTGCTGCCGAAATACGTGCGGATCATCTCACCGCCAAACTCAAAGAATTCACCCGGCTTCACCGGGAAGGTGCAGCCGTAATAGTGACGATCGTGATAGTCGCGAATGCTGCCCCAGATGAACCCCACCGCATGCCCATCCGCATCAACGTACATATGCCCGGTGTGACCCTCGGCCGCCAGCTCAGCCATGGTCTCCACGCGGTCACCGAAATGCTTGCTAAAGGCAACGGCATTCTCCGGCGTAATGTCGACTTTGCTCAGGCCCTCGTAGGGACGCAGCTTGTGCGGCGGCACCGGAGTAACCAGATCACGCTCCATCCACAACAGTTCCCAATGGAAAAACACGTAACGTTTCCACAACGTGCCGAAGGTCCGGCCCAGGCCTTTTTGGCGGATGCGTTCTTGTAGTTTTTTGATGAAGCTCATGATGCCCTCCGTGGCCGAAGCCCGGTGTTGTGGATGTCGCTTTTGTGGGTATAGATCACCCTTGGGGGTTCATTTCAAAGTGCCATCTTCGAAAGTATTGCAAGGTATGTAACTCAATCGAGTGCGGCGGTACCGCGTAGAAAATCCTTGTTCAGATCGGCGTAGGAAACCCGTGGAACGCCCGTCAAACGCTGCTCTAGCACGCGGCTCAGGGACTCCTCAGGGTTGAGATAAGCATCACCAAAATCGGCACCCAGTTGCGTCGGGTGGGCGACGATTTCCAGCACGCCGTCGGTCGGCGAAATGCCATTGCGCAGGTCGATCGGCGTGCACACATAGTCGGCCGTCACCCCGGCCAGACTCTGCAAGCGCCAATTGAGCAAACCCTTGAACACGCGCTTGGGCAGATTGAGGTTTTGCCCCAGATTGCGCGCCAGTCGAATCGGCACACCTTGATGCGCCGCAAACCGCGCGACGATCTCGCCGATCGGCCAGATGTTGTGCACGTGCTGATGTGAATCGATATGACTCGGCCGCACACCGTGATCGACGCAACGCTGCCACTGCGCCTGCAATTCTTCACGCACCGCCTCGCGGTCTTCGCGACTGAGCCACAACCGATGGCGCGGCAGACTCAAGTCGAACACGCCATGGTCGTCGCAGAATGTACGGCGGTTGAGGATCGCCTGACTCAACGGTCGCCCGTAAGTCAGGTTGAAGTGCAATCCAACCCGGCCTTGCAACGTCGGATGCCGGGCCATCGCGCACGCCGCTTCGAACGCCGGCATGTTGGCCATGGCCGTGGCAGAACTGATGACCCCGGCCTGAAAGGCAGCGAAGATCACCGCGTTTTCGTTCGGGCTGAGGCCGAAATCGTCAGCGTTGACTATGACTTGGCGTGGCATGTTCGCCCTCCGTGGTGATCGCGACAGGTTTCAAAACAGGTTTCGCTTGCTCGGCACGCCGCGCCCGCCAGGCTTGTACGCGCGGCTTGAGTCGATGCCACAGACGCAAGCCCAGGCCGAGGACAAGACCACTCGGCCGCCAGGAATAAAAACTCCAGCGCCAGTGCTCCAGTTGTCCGGTCATGCGTTCGTGCAGTTGATGGCTGGAGTTTTCCAGGCTGACCCGCGAGGCATCGATCCAGTGCCAGTGATCGTCGAGCCCCCAGCGAATCCATTCCTCCAGCAACACCCGGCCACTGCCCAGATCGGCGTATTGCGGCAGGAAGGCGAGGTTGTAATCGTAGAGCCGACCTTGCTCCAGCAGGCCGAGGCGATAGCTGATGCAGCGCCCGTTCAACTCCAGCGTGACCACCCGCACCAGGCCTTGACCGGCGAGGGCGATGAACGCGCGTTCGATCAATTGGCGACTGGGTTCGCTGGCAAAAATGCCTACGCCTTCATCACCTTTCCAGCTCACCGCTTCGACTTCGCTGATGGCCTGCAACAACGGGCCCATGCTCATCGCGTCGGGAATAATTCTGCGCACTTCAGCGCCACACGCGGCGATCCGCTTGCGCGCCCGACGCAGTTTGTAGCGCGGATCACCGGAGACTTCCTGATGATCGGCCTCGCTGATCAGGTGCACCGGCACTCGACAACTCAGCCGTCGTTCACCGGTCGAGCTGTGCGCCATCCATTCGGTGAGCGCACTTTCTTCACCGGCAGGTTCGGACAATTCATTGAGTTGCAGCAGCGCGTGGGGCACACGTTGGCGAATCATATTCAGCGCCTGACGCATGTCCTCAGCGCCCAACAACGACAGCAGCGCCAAGCGATCTGCCAGCGGATAACCCAAGTGATGCAGCACCCGAAACGGCACGCCGGCAAAGCGTTCGCGACTCGCCACCAGCGGCAGGCACAGACGCAATGCGTCCGCTTCCCAACCCAGCAGGATGTGCAGACGCTCATCCGTACCAAGGGCCTGCTCGGCCGCGCACAACCAACCGAGGTTGTTGAACGGCGTGTGATCCGTCACCCGCAGACGCAGCGCTTCATGCGCTGCTTCGGGGAAATCGGCGGCGCACAGTGAAGTGCGCCATTCGAATCGCGTCGCCATAGGCTCAGGCCGCCGTTGCTGTTACGGGTGGACGGGACGGTTTGCGCAGTGCGTCCAGACGCGAGCCGCTGTAGCGGGTTTCGCGGTAGAAGCGCCAGCGACTGAACACGGTGTAAACATTCATGATCCGTCCCTGTTCGGTATAGCCCATGCGCAGGTGCAGCTTGAGCGCCGGGATGTTGTGAAATTCGCAGACATCGACGACCTTGTCGCAACCCTGTGCGGCCATGGCTTTCCACAGCTCCAGTTGCAGATCCACCGACAGCTCGGTGCCCCAATATTTGCGGGTCAACTCGCCGCCAAACTCGAAGAACTCGCCGGGTTTCACCGGGAACAGGCAGCCGTAGTAATGCCGGTCGAAATAGTCCCGCGAACTGCCCCAGATAAACGCTACGGCAGCGCCCTGGTCATCCAGGTGCATGTGTCCGGTGTGGCCCTCGTTGGCCAGTTCAGCCATGGTGCCGACGCGGTCACCAAAGTTGCGGGCGAAGGCGCTGGCGTTGTCTGGCGTGATCTTCACTACCTGCAATGGCGGGTAGGGCTTGAGGTTGTGCGGCGGCACCGGGCTGACCAGATCACGCTCCATCCACAGCAGTTCCTGATGGGAAAAAACGTAGTGTTTCCAGGCTTTCGCCAAAGTGGCGCGCAGGCCTTTTTGTTTGATGTGCTCGCTGAGTTTGCTGACGATGCCCATGGTGTGTGCTCCTGAACCTTTCGGCGCAGCGACCCCAATTGTTGAGAGAACGCCTGTGGCGAGGGGATTTATCCCCGTTGGGCTGCGAAGCGGCCCCGCTTTAACAGGATAAGAAGCGACGACTGCTGCGCAGCCGAACGGGGATAAATCCCCTCGCCACAAAAGCTCAATCACATCGGGGTTAAAGTTCGCCTGGCCTTTCTCATGAATGTTCGGAATTGGCTTCATGACGCGCTCCAGCTCAGTGCAAACAGGGTCTGGCCTGGCAGATCAAAGCTGACGCGTCCATCGCGGCAGGTGAACGGTGCGTCGCGGCTGCGGTTGTCGGTGCCGAAGTAGCGCAAGGCGCCGTTGTTCAGCGGGCACTTGGCGCCGCTCAGTTCCATGCGCTGCAGGCGCGTGCCTTTGTTGACGCCGAGCAGGCCACGCTGATCGTCGCCGGCCATCGCCAGCACATCGACTTCAAACGAATCGTTCTCCAGCCACAGCACCTGATGCAGCCAATGCTGGGCGATAAACTGCTGCGCCAGGCCGACCGGTTTCAACTCGAAACGTTGTTCATCCGCCGAGACCCGCAGCATGCCCTTGGGGTACTGCGGCTCATCGGCAGCCTGGAACCAGTTGAGCATGCTCAACAAGCCGTCCTGCGAGGCGTTGATCACCACCGACGCCCACCACAGCGAAGCGTAGTGGGTTTCCTGATCGTAGGGACTGAGGCTGGAGCCGCTGGACATATTGGTCTGATCGAGCAGCAAGGCTTTGCGCGGCACGCCTTTGCTGTCGAGGCCAACCAGGTCGGCGGCGCGACGCACGCTGTCGCGATAAACGCGCGTGGCGAGCAGGTCGCGAATCATCCATTCGTGCCACGCCAGCGCATCGACCTGATCGCCTGATTCGCTAAGCAAACGCCGCGCCCAATCGATCCCGCGCTTGCCCGCCGCGTTATCGGCAAACGGCCCGTTGACCAGCCGCGAACTGGCCGGCATGGCAATGCGCACACCAGCCTTGGCATTCGCCGGATCGCTGCGCACCTGCCGAGCCATGCTGGCGAAAATCGCCTGATATTGCGCGTAGCTCGAATAGTTGAGATTCGGCTCATCGGCAAAACCAATGTAATGCGTGCCTTTGCCGCCCAGCGCTCGGGTGCTGGCCAGCCACGCATCGAGGCCGCTGTTGCTCTGCACATCGGCGCGCAGATCCGCCTGTCGCTGACTGCCAGCGAGCAAGGTGATGTCTTGTTTGATGCCGAAGCGATCCTGATACACCTTTCGGAACGCGTCTTCGAAATGCGGGTTCTTCGCCGTCACATCGACAAAACTGTAGTAACTCGCAGCGGTCGGTTTCAGCGCATCCAGCACGGCGTGACTGGCCGGCGGCGGCATCACGTAGGGCAGGGCGATGCCCAGATCCGGCGTGCGCCCGAGGACTTTGTCGTGCAGGGTCAAACGGGTGTGCCCGGCGTCTTCGCGCAGCGGCTTCAGTTGCTGCGGATTCTGCGCAAACAGGTTGGCCGTGCCATCCAGCCAGAACGCTGCTTTGCCGCTGCCCTGCAAACGCAGGCGCCAGACCTGTTCGCGCTCGCTGACGGGCAGGGCGACCTGATCGAACTGCCAATAGGCGCGATAGGGTTTCAGTGCCAACGTCAGTTGCTGATCATCGCCAACGCGCTGCGCCTGCAAACCGCTGACGCCCCCATGAAACTTGCCGGCCAGCACCGCGTGCTCGCCCGGCGCGACTTTGAAATACAACTCGTCGCCGTTATGGGTATTAGCGCTGAAATGCACTTTCGCTGGGGCGAACAACGCCACCGTGCGCTCGTCATGTTCGACGCGATAATTGCGGAAGCTGTAGCCGGGAATTTCCAGTCGATAACTCGCCGCGCCGGGCAACAACGGCCAGCTCTGACTGCCACGGGTTTCACTGGCCTTGATGAACCGATCACCCTGTAACTTGCCTTGGCCATCGAGCAAATACACATGTTCTTCATTGGCCTCAGCCTGCCACGCCGGTGTCCAGCGTACGGTTACCGTGTCCGGGCGATCCGCTTGCAGATACAGGCTGCCGTCGCGGATCTCGCCCCAGCGCATCGACGCCGCAAAGGCGTCCAGCGACAGGCCGAGACCGAGCAGCAGGGCCAGGCCTTTCATGCGGTTTTGCGCCGTTGCAGGATCAGCCACATCGGTGTGACGTCGCGCGGCAGGATGATCAGGGTTTGCCAGAACGGCACGCCGCTCAAGCGGCAATAAAGCACCAGCATCGCCACCGTCACTGCCAGATACGCAATCGACGAAGCCGCCGCCGCGCCGACGATGCCGTAAGCCGGAATCATCACCAGGTTCAGCGCCAGGTTCAGCAGCGCGCCTAAACCCATCAGCATCGACACCGTGCCGGGGCGATTTTTACCGAGCAAGTCCAGGCGTAAAATGCTTGCGTAGCACAGGCCCAACAGCCCCGGCAGCAACGCCAGCAGCGCCGGATACGCCGGTTGGTACACCGCACCAAACAGCGTGACGATCAGCCATTCGCCAATCACCGCCATGGTCAGGCAGGCGCCGAGCATCACCGTCGCGGTCAGGCGCAGGGCCAGCGGCGTGACCTTGTCCATGCCTTCGTCCTGTTGCAGCAGGCGTTTCATCAGCGGCGTGGTTACCGCTTCCGGGACGATCAGCAGCAGTTCGGCGGCGGCGCTGGCCATTGCGTAATGACCGAGGGCGGTGCTGCCGAGCAGGGCGCCGATAAACAGATAATCCGAGCGCAATATCACTTGCTGAAACAGCAGATCCGGATGACTGCGCGCGCTGTAGCGCAGCAGTTCTTTCTGGCTGGCGCGATCCCATTGCAGCTGTAACGGCTGTGCGCGTTTGAGCCAGACCCAACCGGCCAACACCACCAGACTGATCCCGGCGAGCCAACTGATCAACGCGGCTTCGAGGGCGGCGCTTTTCCACATCCAGAACAGCGCGAGAAACAGCAGCAGCGGCGCCAGCGATTCGACCAGACGCAAGGCGTTGAATGCGACCACGCCACCCGAGGCGTTGTGCAGCGTCAGCAAACCGCTTTTCAACACGGTGAGCGGCACCGCCAGCAGCAACAGCCAGGCGAGCAAACCGAGTTGCATCGTCACATCCAGTTCACTGCCAAACTCACGCACCAGCGCCACCACCAGCAAGGTCAGCAGCGCCGCCAGCAAGCAACCGAACACCAACACCTGACTCAGCAACAAACCCATCGGCCGCTGCTTGGCCGCCTGAAAACCCACCGCCGAATTGAGCCCGCCACTGGTGGCGGCGCTGATCAAATCCGGCAGGGTGCTGAGCAGCGCAAACAACCCGCGCTCACTCGGGCCGAGAATCCGCGCCAGCAGCACGTTGCGCAGCAAACGCAGGGCGATCATCGCCAGTTTGGTGCCCATGCTCAGCGCCAGATGTTTGAGGTAGGTGCCTCGGCTCATGGCCGCGCCCCGCGAAAAATCCGCCACGACAACAATTCCGGATTGCGCGCGGTGCGCTGACTGACGCCGAAACGCGGCAGGTTCAACGGTTCGCCTTCGCCGCGATAGATACCGGTGCCGGTGCCGAGCGCGAATGGATAATCGTGATTGGCGATCTGCTCGCGCACGCGTTCATCGTTGTCGCCGTTGGGGTAGCAATACACCGGCAGTGGCCGGTTGCAGCCGTTGTACAAAGCATCGCGGCTGCGGCTGATTTCTTCGTTCAGGCGCTGATCATCAAGGCCGGTGAGGATCGCGTGACTGGCGCCGTGCGGGCCGAAACGCACCAGTCCCGAAGCTTCCAGCGCGCGGACTTGATGCCAGTCCAGCGCTTGCGGTTGCGATTCCGTTGGGCATTCGTCGGTGAGTTTTTCCAGCTCTCGCGGGTCAAGCGATTTCAATCCTTGCAGGTAATGCAGCAACGCCAGGCTGCGGCGATCGACATCAATGTCATCGAGCATCACCGGCAAGGGGTGATGCATCATTTGCAGGCACTCGATCAAATGCATCCGCGCCTTTTCGCCGTGGCTGCCCCACAGGGTTTCGCCGAGGCTTTCCCACCAGAAACGCTGACGGCTGCCAATGAAATCGGTGGAGAGGAAAATGCTCGCCGGCACCTGGTGTTTTTGCAGCAGCGGGAACGCGTTGACCGCGTTGTCGCGCCAGCCATCATCAAAGGTCAGCGCGACGCGTGGGCGCTCGCTGCGCAGCGAGTTGGGCTGAAGAATTTCCATCAGCGGCACGCAATCGAAATGTTTGCGCAGCCACACCAGCAAATGCTCGAAGGCTTTCGGCCCGACGCACAGTTCATTGCGGTGCGGCAGGTTGGCGGCGCGGTCGTTGGCCAGCACCCGGTGCAGCATCAAAATCACCCCGGCGCCGTGCAACTGGTTGCGGCCCATCGACGAGTTGAGATAGAGCCAGCCACTGGTGCGTTTTAGCAGTTGTTTGATCGCCATGGCTTCAGTCCTCTTAACGGTTCTGTTCGGGATTCCACTGGGCATACCGCTGACCGCGCAGGAACTGCCACAGGCCGAGACTCATCCCGGCGAGGGTGACCAGCAGAAACGCAGCGAGGCGGAAGGGTTTTGGCAAACGGTGTTGCGAATCCAGCAGCCCGGCAATCGCGATGGTGTAACCGACCAGTTGCGCGATCAGGGCGAAGCGATAGAAACCGTGTTCTTGCCACAGCCAGAAGTTGCTCAGCAGCAGCGGCAGCAAGAGGATCGGCGCCAGTCGGCGGATCAGTTTGTGGCTGATCAATGCGATCGAGTACAGGCCATATTTCAGCGGATTGAGCAGCTCGCGACGCTGGGCGAGGCTTTGCAAACCGCCGACGGTGACGCGCTGACGGCGCCGGAATTGTTTGTCCGCTTCATCAACACCGTGGTCGATCACTTGCGCTTCCGGCACATAGACGATGCGTTTGTGCGCCACCGGTGCGCAGGTGCTGATAAAGAAATCGTCGTTAACCTCGGCCGGCACGTTCTGGAACAACTCGCGGCGCAGGGCGAGCAGGGCGCCGTCGGCGGAAACCATGCAACCGGTGCGGTTCTCGACCCGGCGCAACCAGCCTTCGTAATGCCGATAGAGGCTGTCACCCACGCTCAAGCCGCCGCCGGTGACCGGGATGACCATGTGCCCGGCACAGCCGCCGACCTGCGGATCATTCAACGGTGCGAGCAGGTAGCCGAGGGTTTCGCGGGACCATTGGTTGTCGGCATCGGTGAACACCAAAATGTCGCCAATGCTCAGGGCTACGCCGGCATTCAGTGTCGCCGCTTTGCCTTGGCGCGGCAGGTCGAGGACGGTGATGCGCGGGTCAACGATTTTGTGTGCGCAAGCCACGGTGTCGTCGGTCGAACCGTCGCTGGCCAGAATGATTTGCAGGTTTGCTGGCTGATAATCCTGCGCCAGCAACGTGCGTAATTTGTGCTCGATATGCCGTGCTTCGTTGTGCGCCGCAATCACGATGCTGACATTCAGCGGCGGCGCCGGGGTGTGCCGCCAGGCCGGAAACAGCGGCGCGACCAGCGTCAGCAGCAGCGGGTAGCCGACGTAGGCGTAGACCGGCAGCAACAGGCACATCCAGAAAATGAACTCAGCCACGGGCAGGCCTCCTGGCGTTCCAATGACACAGACTCAAAATAAACGCGGCGCCGGCCAGGTGCAGACGCACCCAGTGCAGGCCCCACAGTTGTAAAGTCAGGCAGATGTTCCGGTGCCGGGCGCTCTGCCGCACGCTGAGCACCAGTCCCGGTATCAACGTCAGCGTAACCATGACCGCCGCGTGATGTGGAAAGCCGTCGAGCAACGCTGAAATCGCCAGAAAATCCAGCAACCACACCAACAGCGAGAGCATCGGGAAACGCAACAAGCGCAGGCTGAAACCGTGGGTGCGCAGCAATTGCAGATGACTGCCCTGACGCCACAACTCCTTGCCCATCCACTCGCGCCAGTTCATTTCATAGCCCCAGTGCAAGGCGACGCTTTTATTGATCGCCAGCAGTCGGGCGCCGTGTTCGCGCAGGCGCAGGGTAAATTCCTTGTCTTCGCCGGTGCGCAGGGTCTCGTTGAAACCGCCGACCTTGTCGAACCAGCGTCTGAGCATCAACAGGTTACTACTGGGTAGCCAGTCAACGACGTAATGCGCGTGCGTTGTCGGGCGCAAGGTGCGGCGCTGCCAGGCCGTGGCGTACCACGGCGCGGCGGCAGGGGTATGCAGATCCAGGCCGAAAATATCGGCCTGGCCGGTGGCTTCGATGTCGAATAACTGGCTCAACCAGTCTTCCGGCATTTCAATGTCGGCATCGATAAACGCCAGCCACTCACCGCTGGCGATCGCGGTGCCGCGATTGCGCAACGCGCCGATCAACAAGCCCGGCAAGACCAACACCGTCGCGCCAAACTG
Source organism: Pseudomonas sp. NPDC088885 (assembly GCF_044750025.1). Taxonomy (NCBI): domain Bacteria; kingdom Pseudomonadati; phylum Pseudomonadota; class Gammaproteobacteria; order Pseudomonadales; family Pseudomonadaceae; genus Pseudomonas; species Pseudomonas sp. NPDC088885. The sequence continues at coordinate 21,842 of NZ_JBIVJB010000028.1, forward strand.
GCGGGCGATGTGCGGGCCTTCATCGGTGGAACCGTTATCGACCACGATCAGTTCGCACTCGATATCAGCCGCGTGCGCGGCTTTTTGCGCCGCGAGCAGCGTGCGGCCAATGTGCCGGGCTTCGTTGAACATCGGAATGACGATGCTGATCCGGCTCATGCTCTGGCCTCCGTGGTCAGCGGTGCTTGCTCGGCTTTCAGACGCAGGACACTGGTCAGCGCGAGCATGATCCACACGTATTTCTGGTTCGGCGCGCTGAGGAACATCAGGAACAGCGTCAGCGACAGAAAACTCACGCCGAGGTGCGTCATCAGATCCGCCTGATACGCATCGCGGCGCAGCATCCACGCCGCCCGCGCGCGAATCAGGTTGTATAGACCGAGAGCAAGCATGCCGACAAACAACAGCCCGGCAGGCACCCCGAGTTCACTGAAAATCTCCAGGTAGGTGTTGTGCGCGCGACGGTACAGGTCGCCGATTTTGCGGTTGGCGGAAAAGGCTTTGGCGTAACCGGTGGTCGCGTAATGCAGCGGAAAGGTGCCGGGGCCGGAGCCGAGCAGCGGGTTCTCGCGGATCATCTGGCTGCCAACGACGATGTACGAAGCGCGGCGGCCGAGGGATTCGTCCTGCGCCTTGGAACCGGCGCTGAGAATACTCAAGGACTGGATGCGCGCCATGTAGCCGGCCGGCATCGCGTAGATCGCCAGCGGCAGCACGATGGCCGCACCGAGCATGGCAAAACCCAGATGCCGTGGACGAATCCGCGTCAGTTGCGAGCGGTAATGCCAGCAGCCGATCAACAAGCTCAGCGCCAACACCACCAGCCCCGAGCGCGATTCGGTTTTGGTCATGCCGCCCAGCAACAGCAGGCAGCAACCGCCCCAGAACAACCGGTGCAGCAGGTTCGGGCTACGTATCACCAGCAGCAAACCCATCGGCACCGCGAAGGCAATCAGCATGGCGAAAGCGTTAGGGTCTTCGAGCAGGCCCGCCGCGCGGCCCTGATCCTGGAATTTGGCCGAGAACATCGCCATCGCGCAGGTGGTGCTGACGGCGAGGGTGACGAGGCGGGCGAACAGGTCGAGATTAAGCTCGCGACCGATCAACAGGGTAATGACAAACAGAATCAGGCCGACGCTGAGTTCGCGCAGATGCCCTAGTGACATGCCCAGATCATCGGTGTTGAGCATGCTCAAAAAGTACAGAACCATGAACCAGATCAGGTAGCGCCAGATATTGCTGCGCAGGCGCTCCGAAGGAATCTGGTGCAGCGCCAGTTGCAGCATCAAAATCACCGCCAGCCCGGCACCGAGCAATTTACTCCCGGAAAACGAACTGTCCTTGAAGAAACCCTCGAACGGCACCAGTGCAGCGATACCGAGCAGGCCCCAGGTCGGTTTGCGGTAAAGCACCGCAAAACCGACCAGGCCGAGCACCACTCCCGGCGCCAGAAACGGATAAGGGCTGGCCAGCAAAGCGATGCAGACCAGACCGAGCAAACTGACGATCGAGAGCGGGAAAATCATGCGCGTGCCTCCCGTGCCGTGCGGATGTACAGCTGCGACCAGCGTTCGGCCAGGGCCTTGAGGTCGTAGCGATCCTGTTGCGTGCGTTTTGCGTTATCGCGCAGCTGCCGGGCCAGTTTCGGCTCGCTCAGCAAGGTGTCGAGCTGACGGCTGAGGTCGGCACAGTCGGCCGGTGTCGCGAGTAAACCGTTGTGCCGGTGTTCCAGCACGTCGGGAATCCCGCCGACAGCGAACGCCACCACCGGCACCCCGGCCTGCATGGCTTCGAGCAAAATCATCGGGGTGCCCTCGGTGCGCGAACTGATCACCAGCGCATCGAGTTGCTGCCACCACGGTTGCATCGCCGTCTGATAACCCGGCAAACGAATGCGTTGCTGCAACCCGGCGTTGTCGATCCGCGCCTGCAACGCCTCGCGTTCCGGGCCGTCGCCGAGCATCACTGCGTCCAGTTGCGGATGCTGGTGACACAGCGGAATCAGCGCGTCGAGAAACAGATCCGGGCCTTTCTCGCTGCTCAACCGGCCAACGTAACCGGCCAGCCAGCGTTGCCGATCGGCATCGGGAATCATGGCCGCAGCCGCCGGCAAACCGTTGGGAATGACTTGCAATTTATCCGCGCGCACGCTGGCCTCACGGTGCAGCGTGGCGATGCTTTCCGCCACGCAGACCACCCGATCCACCGACGCCGTGCGGCACAGTTGCAGGCTGAGCCAGGTGTAAAACTTCTGCTTGCGGCTGCGCGGTGTGAAACCGTGTTGGGTGATGACCAACGGCAGGCGCAACAGCGTCGCGCCAACCCAACCGAACAACAGCCCTTTGAAATTGTGCGTATTGAGCAACGGTTTTTCAGCGCGACGCTGACGCAAGTGCTGCAGCAATTCCGCTAGTCCGGCACAACCGCGGCAGTCCACCCCAGCCTCGCGAAAGCGCGCGATCAGGTCTGCTGGCGCGTCGAGGAACAGCACCTGATGCTGCCCCGGCGTCGCCAGACAATGATCCAGCAACATGCGCTCGGCCCCATAGAAACCGCCGCTGCTGAGCAAATGAATGATCGGCAACGCGGTATTCGGGGCGGATGCGCTGCTCAATTGCGCACCCAGTGCAGGAAGCTTGGCACGGTCCAGTTCTTGTGCGGATTGCTCGGCAGCACGTTCTGGTCGTTGATCACCAACAGCACCGGAATGCCCAGCTCGTGGCTGATTTGCGCCGGGTGTTTGAAGCGGTGATCGAAGAACTCCCGCACGTAGACGAAGGCAATCGCCAGCAGCAACCCGGTGAGCATGCCGAATGGAATGATCAGGCCCGGTTTCGGGAACGCCGCTTCGGTCGGTTCGAACGGCGGGCTGAGCACCCGGGCGTTGGACAGGTCGTCGCTGAGCGAACGGGTGGTGCTGCTTTCGGCGAACCGCTGGGCGTAGGTTGAAAACGCAGCGTGCAGCGCGTCGATCTCGGTGTCCATCTGCCGTAGCTTGCTCTGAGTCTGCTGCAACTCGTGGATGCGGTTCTTGAACTGGGCGATGCGCGCGGTTTTCTGATCGATCACCTGCTTGACCACCGCCAGATCGTTGGTGCGTTCCTGAATGCGGTTGCTCACCACTTTGAGGAACTGGCTACGGGTGCGGGCAATTTGCTCGCGGGTCAGCAGCATCGGCTCGCTGCCAGGCTGGAACACCGCCAGATCATTCATGTAGCGGCTGACCTGAGTGGTCAGTTGCTCGCCCATCTGTTTGATCTCCCGATCTTCGAACGCCACGTTGTCGACGGTGGTGGTGAAGGTGTAGGGGAAGGTGTAGTCGTTGAGCTTGTTAGTGCTCGCGGCCGCCAGTGCGGTTTTCAGGTATTCGAGCCAGCGCTGGCTCTGCAGCAGGCGATCCTGATACAGGTTCAGCGCCTGCTCTTCGGTGTTGATCGCGTTGAGGCGGAAGGTGATTTCTTCCTTCGGATCCGACGCGCCGACGCTTTCGAGCAAGGCCTGACGGTTACCTTCCAGGCCATCGAGACGCACTTGGTAGAGCTGCTTTTTCGACTCATAGAACGACTGCGGCAAGTCGATCGATTGCAGCGCCTGACGGCTCACCAGATAGTTCTGCAAGAGGGCGGCGACAAACGTCGTGCCCTGATGCGGATCGGGGAAGCTGTAGATGATCGAGATCACGTTTGAGCCCGGCAGCGTCTCGATTTTCAGGCTGTCGATGGCTTGCTGGGTCAGGGCGTCGAGCGCGGTGTCACGCACCGGATCGGTCTCCAGCCCGAGCATGTTGCGCACCGGGTTGATCACGTACTGGCGCAGCGGCGAACTGACGTAGCGCTTGAACGGATCGGCCACCAGTTTGCTGAACATGCCCGGCGAAGGTGTGTACTCACCCTTGTCGCGCAGTTCGCTGATGGTCTGGCGGATCAGCGCCGGCGAACGGAGGATATTGCTCTCGGTTTCCATGTCCGCCAGCGACGGTGGAATGAACGTGGCGTTGTCCACGGTGAGCGACGTGGTGGCGTCACCCTGAGAGAGTTTTTTCGACTGCACGATCACCTGCGCGGTGATATCGAAGCTCTGTTTGAGCAACAGCGGCAGGAGCAGGGCGATCACTGCAAAGATCAGGAAGACCCGTTTCACCAATTGCTTGTTGGCGAAAAAGATCCTGAAGAACTCGTGCAGGTAGTTTTCCTTTGGATTCATGTCGGTCACCTGAGAGTTAGTTGCTGTCACTGTCTTTGTTGTCGACGCGGTAGCCGAAGCTGAACCCGACGCCCTGGAACAGCACCACGTCGGCCAGTTGACGGGCGAGTTCGCCGGCGCTGGCCAGTTTGGTTTTCGGCACGTAGAGCATGTCGTCCGGTTGCAGGTAGGCGATTTGCGGCGCCTCGCCCGACAGGGCCTTCTCGACGTCGTAACGCACGGCCTGCACCTGATTGCCGTTGCGGCGCATGATCACCACCGAATCAAGGCGTGCCTTGACGTTGGTGCCTCGAGCCAGGGTCAGCGCTTCAAGCACCGAGACCGGCCGGCGGATCGGGTAGGAACCCGGTTGGCCGACTTCGCCGAGCACATAGATTTCGTTGCCGGCGGTGGATTTCAGCAGCACGTCCACGGTCATCCGGCCCGGCAGTTGCGCGTACTTCTTGTTGAGGAAGGTTTCCAGTTGATTGACGGTCATGCCTTGCAGCGGCACAGCGCCGATTTCCGGGAAACTCGCGTAGCCGTCAGTGCCGACGGTGATCTCGCGGCTCATGCCGGTGGCCGGATGGTTCAGCGCGCTTTTCAGATTCTGCTCGTTGGTCAGCGGGCTGATGATCTGCACGGTCAACTGATTGCGGTTGGGCTGAAACAGTTGTTTGCGCTGATAGGCACGCTGGATTTCTTCGCGAGCCTGATCACTGGTCAGCCCGGCGATTTTCACCGAAGTGTTGGCGCCCGGCAGTTCGATGCTGCCGTCGGGCAGCACCAGTTGATTGCCGTTGAGCTGGCTGGCGGCGGTGAAGTTCAGGCCGATCTGGTCACCCGACTGCACGCGGTAAGCGTCCGAGCCGCTGGTGCTGATATGGAAGATCACGTCGAGCACATCCTGCGGGCGCAGGGTCTGCTCGATCTTCGGCATGTCCGTCGCTTGGGCGTTGGCCGGCGCGGCGGTGAGGATATTCACCGGCATGTTTTGCGTTTCAGAATTGCTGGAGCAACCTGCGAGCGGCAGCAACAGCAGGACAAGCATTTTGGCGTTCATGGCGTCATCCTTCGCGGTTGCTTACAGGTTTTTGTAAAGCCATTTGGGCATGTAGTACTTGCGCCGGTTGAACACGCTGCCGACCACTTTCGCGCCAGCCTGCGTCAGGCGTTGCACGGCGGCCTGAGCGACTTCCCAGCGAGTGTCCTCAGCGCGAACCACAAACACCACGCCATCCACTTGGGTACTGATGACCAGCGTGTCGGCGGCGGAGTACACCGCGTCGCCGTCGATCACGACGAAGCGATACTGGCTGCCCAGTTGATCAAGCAACGGGCTCAGACGCTCGGCGGTCAGGTGCTCCATGGTGCGGATCGGCCGGCCATTCGGCAGTACGTGGAACGGCAGGCTTGAGACCTGCACCACGCAGTCCTGCAACAGCGGCGGGTTGTCCGGGTTGAACAGCAAGTCACGCAGGCCGCGCTCTTTGCTCAGGTTCAGCTGCTGCGTCAGATTGCTCGCCGACTGGCTGGCGTCGACCAGCAGCACTTGGCCGCTGCTCATTTGCGCCAACTGGCTGGCCAGCGCCAACGCACTGGTGGTGGTGCCGGCGCCCGGGTTGGCGGCGGTCAGAAACAGGATCCGCAGATCAAGATCCAGCACGGTCGAGGTCAGGTTCGATTCGCTGGGGTTGGCAATGCTCAGGCTTTTGTTGGTTGAACCGTCCATTAGCTTGCTCCGTGGCCGCTGAATACTTTGAAGGGGGTTTTCAACAGAATCTTCAGATCAAGCAAAAGGCTCTGCTCGGCGATGTAGCTGAGGTCCAACTCAACGCGCTGGTCGAAGTCGATGTTGCTGCGCCCGGAGATCTGCCAGAGGCCGGTCATTCCGGGATAAATCGCCAGACGGGCGAGGTGACTGTCCTTGTAGCGATAGGCGTTGAACGAGGTCGGACGTGGGCCGACCAGGCGCATGTCGCCGGTCACTACATTGATCAGGTTGGGCAGTTCATCGAGGCTGGTGCGCCGCAGAAAACCGCCGATACCGGTGATGCGTGGATCCTGATCAATCTTGAAGTCGATGGCGTCGGCACCGTGCTTGTTCAGGTGGCGCAGCGACTCTTTCAATTCTTCGGCGTTGGCGACCATGGTGCGGAATTTGTACATGCCGAACTTGCGGCCGCGATAACCGGTGCGTTTCTGCACGAACATCACCGGGCCTTTGCTGGAGTACTTGATGGCCAGCGCCAGCCCGAGCAGCAGCGGCGAAATCAGCAGCAGAATGGTCAGCGCGCCGAGGCAGGCGACCACGCGATTAGTGCGTGACAACTGCCATGGGCGACCGCCGTCACGGCCGGTGAGCCAGCCACGACCCTGACGGTGAATCGCTGCATCGAGGCGCATTCGTTGTTCCGGATCCATGCGTTTATCACGCTGCAGTTGTTGGATCGGTACACCTTTTTCATGTCCAGTCATAAAGTCCTCCGCTGATGTTCAGCCGCGAGCGGCGCGTGGGCGATAGGCAGTCGGGTAGTAATCGCGAAACCATGCGATGAAGCGTCCAAGTCCTTCGTCCAGCTCTATGCGTGGCTGGAACCCGGTGGCCTGGGCCAGATCGCTGGCGTCGGCACAGGTGTTGAGCACGTCGCCCGGTTGTAGCGGCAGCAGCTCGACAATGGCGTTCTGGCCGAGGTGTTTTTCCATCAGCGCCAGATAGGTTTTCAGCTCGACCGGGTGTTGCCCGCCGATGTTGAACAGTCGCCACGGCGCCATGCTGCTGGCCGGGTCGGGCTGCTCGCGATCCCACAGCGGTTGCGCTTGTGGTGGGCGATCGGTGAGACGGGCAATGCTTTCGATGATGTCGTCGATGTAGGTGAAGTCGCGTTGATGCTCGCCGTAATTGAACAGCTTCAGCGGCTCGCCTTCGCTGATCGCCCGGGCGAACTGGATCGGCGACATGTCTGGCCGGCCCCAAGGGCCGTACACGGTGAAAAAGCGCAGGCCGGTGCAGGGAATGCCGAATAGATGGCTGTAGCTGTGCGCCATCAGTTCATTGGCTTTTTTAGTGGCGGCGTACAGCGACAGCGGATGATTGACGCCGTCCTTCACGGAATAGGGCGTGTGCTGGTTGGCGCCGTACACCGAACTCGACGAGGCGTAGATCAAATGCTCGACCGGGTGATGCCGGCAGCTCTCCAGAATGTTGAGGAAACCATTGAGGTTGCTGTCGAGATAGGCCCGTGGATTTTCCAGCGAATAACGCACTCCGGCCTGCGCCGCGAGGTGAATCACCACTTGCGGGCGTTCACGGACAAACAGCGCGTCGACGGCTGCGGCATCGGCCAGATCAACCGTCGCGAGCTGGAAATCGCCGACCTGTTCACGCACCCATTGCACGCGGTCGTGCTTGAGTTGCGGGTCGTAGTAGCTGTTGAAATTATCCAGGCCGACCACCGAGTGGCCGTCGCGCATCAGCCGCAACACGCAATGAGCGCCAATGAAACCGGCCGCACCGGTGACCAGAATCTTCATGGCCGTGGTCCTTCGGGCGCGATATGGCGCAGGCCGATGCCGCTGTAATGCAGGCCGGCGGCGGCGACGTGTTCCGGGTTGTAGAGGTTGCGGCCATCGATGATGACTTTCGAGCGCAGCTTTTCCGCGAGCAATTCGAAATCGACCACGCGGAAGTTTTTCCACTCGGTGCAGATCACCAATGCATCGGCGTCTTCAAGGGTGTCGTCGCGGGTGGCGCACAGGTGCAGATCGTTGCGGTAGCCGTAGAGGCGTCGGCACTCGGACATCGCTTCCGGATCGTAGGCCTGCACGCTGGCGCCTTCGGCCCACAGTGCATCCATCAGATAACGGCTTGGCGCTTCGCGCATGTCATCGGTGTTCGGTTTGAACGCCAAACCCCAAATGGCGATGGACTTGCCGGCCAGGCCTTGCGGAAATTGCGCTTTGAGTTTGCTGAACAGGATGTGCCGCTGCAGGTCGTTGACGTCGGTGACGCTGCGCAGCAATTTCAGCGGCATGCCGTTGTGTTCGGCGGTGTGCAGCAGGGCGCGCAGATCCTTGGGAAAGCACGAGCCACCGAAGCCGCAGCCCGGATAGATAAAGTGGTAACCGATGCGCGGATCAGAGCCGATGCCTTTGCGCACGGCTTCGATATCGGCACCCAGCAGTTCGGTGAGATTGGCCAGCTCGTTCATGAAGCTGATACGCGTGGCGAGCATCGCGTTGGCGGCGTACTTGGTCAGCTCGGCGCTGCGGTTGTCCATGAACATCAATTTTTCGTGGTTGCGGCAGAACGGCGCGTACAACTCGCTCATCTGCTCGCGGGCCGCTTCGTCGCGGGTACCGACGATGATCCGGTCGGGGCGCATGCAATCGGCGAGGGCGCTGCCTTCCTTGAGAAATTCGGGGTTAGAGACCACGCGCACGTTCAGCTCGGATTTGCCGCGACGCAGCAGTTCACTGTTGGCAGCGGCGAGCACCTGATCCGCCGTGCCTACCGGCACCGTCGATTTGATGATCAGCGTGCGATCGGCCTCCATGAACGAGGCGATTTGCCGGGCGACGTTGAGCACGTGGCTCAGGTCAGCAGAGCCATCCTCATCGGCCGGCGTGCCCACAGCGATGAAAATCAGCTCGGCGTGCTCCACCGCATCACTGGCCTGGGTGCTGAACAATAAGCGCCCGGCCTTAATGTTTTCTTCCAGGGTGCTGGACAAACCCGGTTCACTAATCGGAGGAACTGCTTGTTGCAGTTGCTTGATTTTATTCGGATCAATATCCACGCATAAAACGCGGTGTCCAACATCGGCAAGTGCCGCTGCTTGTATCAGGCCAACATAGCCCGTACCAAATACGCTCACGTCCATATTGGCGTGCCTCGTAAGACGGTGGAAAGAGTTCGAAATGAGACTGTCAAAAGGGGTATAGCGCAGGGTGAGAAAAGCGTGTCAGCAAAATGACATGTTGCACCTGTATAACAGGTCCATTTTTGGGGGCGAATGGCCATCAAGTGCTTGCTATTGCTGGATTTGTCCCGTTCTTGACGCTTTTTTCACAATTCCATTAATGCGATAAACGGTCGCAGGCCGCGAAATTAGAGGCTTGCAGCAACTGGAGTGTGTCAGATTTGAGTCAACGTTTTTTTGACGCTTTAGGGAAAAGTCAGCCATTTCTTGCGCTTTGATGGCCGGGTGCTAGTGTCAGTTTTTGACCGACAAAACCTTGACCCTTTGCCGTTTCGCGCGACCGGAAAAGCCATGTTTCGATACCTGAAAGAACTGCTTTTAATTATTTATCTGCTGCTTTATTGCGAATATTACATTGAGCGGTTAAATGCTATCGGCCTCGGTTTTCCTGTACTTCTTTTTGGCGCGATGTTTTTGGCGCTTACTTTAGCGTTATATCTAACGGCCTATATACGCCAGACACTCATACGACATCTATTCGCATTGGCAATGTTTGCCTCGGCGGTGTTTTTTGATGTCTACACCCGGGTCACCGCGGATTACCTGAACTACAGCAGTTTCGTCTCGCTGGTCTATTCCGGTGGCTTCATTCAGGAGGCGGCGTATCAGTACCGGGACGCGATCCTGCGCGGGGTGCTCAGTGGGCTGTTGTTACTGTTCGGCATCGGCCTCAAACCTCGGCATGCGCTGGTGGTGCCGAACGCCTTTCGCGTGGCCGCGCCGATTTGTGGGGTTTTGCTGCTCAGCGCCGTGCTGTTTTTACGCGCGGGCGAGGGCGCCCGTGGCTTGCCGATCATGTACACGCCGCTGGCCTATCTGAACCTGTTTGCCTATGAGGCGCTGCACAACACCGTCGGCCCGCGTGAACCAGTGACGCTGGCGCGCGCCTCGCAACCGGTCGGGCATGACATCGTGCTGATCATCGACGAAAGCATCTCCGGCAATTATCTGGACATCAACGCGCCTTTTGGCGTGCACAGCAACCTCAAGCAGGCGCACGCTGGCGTCGACATTTTCAATTATGGCTACGCGGCGTCCATCGCCAATTGCAGCGCCGACACTAACGTCACCCTGCGCTACGGCGGCACCCGCGCCGATTACATGCGCATCAACAGCACGCTGCCGTCGATCTGGCAGTACGCGAAAAAGGCCGGGCTGCGCACGGTGTACATCGATGCCCAGCGCACCGGCGGCAATCTGCAGAACCTGATGACCGATACCGAGAAAAAGGACATCGACGAATTTGTGCAATTCGACAAAACCAGCGTGCGCGACCGCGACATGGCGGCAGCGGCGAAGCTGATCGAGCTGCTCAACGACGACAAAGCGGAGTTGGTGGTGATCAACAAGGTCGGCGCGCATTTTCCGGTGCACGACAAATACCCCGATGCATTCATGGCGTACCGCCCGACGTTACCGCGCGGTCAGTTCACTGAAGTGGCGGACACTGGTGAGCGCACCGGTTTCAATGGTCAGCCCGATGATTGGGTGCTGTACCGCAATGCCTACAAGAACACCGTGCTGTGGAACGTCGGCGAGTTTTTTGCGCGGGTGTTTGCGCAGGCCAATCTGAACAATGCGTTGCTGATTTATACGTCTGATCATGGCCAGGATTTGCATGAGCGCGGCAATCCCGGGCTCAACACCCATTGCGGCGGCGATCCGGTGGAGGAGGAGGGGCTGGTGCCGTTGGTGGTGATTCAGGGCAGCGATCTGAAAACGCTGGATTGGTCGGCGCAGTTGGCGGTGAACAAGGATCGCTCCAGCCACTACAACATTTTCCCGACGCTGTTGCAGTTGATGGGGTATGACCTGGCAGGGGTTGAGGCGGTGTATGGCAAACCGCTGAGCGTGGCGACGGGCGATGAGTTTACGTTTAACTACCGGTTTAATGCGCGGCTGGGGGCGAAGCCGGAGTGGAAGCATATTGATTTGGGGAGCATTGTCACGCCGACGCAGGCGCCGGCGAGTGTGGCGGCGGGGCAGTGAGTTTTGGGTTGGATGGGCGGGCCCTTTCGCGAGCAAGCCCGCTCCCACAGGTTGATCGCATTGCAAAATGTGGGAGCGGGCTTGCTCGCGAAGACGGTGTGGCTGTCACTGCCAATATTGAGTATGGTACCGAGCCCGATAAACCCCCGGCGCACACCCCAGCCATCTCAAGCACGCGCGGTTAAAACTCTGCACATCGCTGTACCCCAACCGATCCGACACTTCGACCAGCTCCAGCTCTCCGGCCTGCAATAAATCCTCAGCCCGATAGCGCCGATACTCATCCAGCAATTCGGAAAAACTCCAGCCCAACGCCTTCAACCGCCGGGCCGCTGTGCGTTCGATCAAATGCTGCGCCGCACAAAAGTGCTTCCAGTCCGCCGCTGCGAGATCCTCGATCAGGTAATCGCTGAGCTGCTCCAGCAAGGTCGATTCGCTGTTACGTCGCGTTTGCTCCAGCAACTCCACCAGCGTCTGTTCCAGCCCCTGATTGCCCGGCGTCAGCGCCGCGACAAACAGCTGTGGATCCAGCCGAATCGCCAGATAAGCCTGCTCACCCAGCACCGACGCCCGAAAGGCGCGCTCATGTTCATCGCTAGTCGCCGAAAGCAGCGTCACGCCGACAACAGGATCACGCCCCAAACCGCTGGCGAGCAATTTGCGCCGCAACATGCTGCACAGGCTGACCAGAATGTAATCGGCAATCGGCGCCGCCGCGCGCAGGCTGCCGGTTTCGACCAGACGCAATTCCACGCGGTCATCCTCACGCACGATCTGCGCGTGGAAATGGCCGTTGAAGAAAGGGAAGAAACGCACGAAATAAGCGCAGGCACTTTCCAGCGACACCGCGACATCGAACAGATAGGTCAGGCCATTGGTGGCCGTCGAGACAAAGCGCCGTCCCGCCGCCAGACCGATCAGCGGGTCGCCGGTCTGCTCCAGTGCGAACGCCCAGAAGCGCCGCGACAGCACCAGCGGAATGCGCATGAACGGCGTGCGCAAATCGAACAGGCTGCGATGAAATTGCGCTTCGATGGCGTCCTGCGGGATGCCGCGCGCGAGCAGTTCTTCGATGGCCGGCAGCAGGGTCGGCGCGTAAAAGGCGTTGGCGGGCGGCTGATTGATTTTTGTCATGTAGGGCTCACCGCTTGATTCGGGACACTGGTTAGGCTGGCCGACGTTAAGCGATTTGCCGGAGCAAGACCATGCTTGATTTACGCCAGCTCGACCTCAACCTGTTGCTCGCCTTCGACGCGATCTACCAACAGCGTAGCGTCACCCGCGCCGCCGATGTGATGAGCCTGTCGCAACCGGCGATGAGCAACGCGCTGCGGCGCCTGCGTGAATTGTGCGGCGATCCGCTGTTTATCAAGAGTCGCCTGGGCGTGACGCCGACGCTGGTCGCGCATCGGCTGGCGGACTATGTACGCGCGGCACTTGAGTCTTTGCGTGACGGTTTGCGAATGATACCGGCGGCGCGGCAGAACAATCCGTTGCTGCGCATCAGTTGCCTGGATTGCCTGCAACCAGTGCTGCTGGATGCGTTGCTCGAAGCGCCGCATGCCGATTGGCAAGTGCGCTATTTCCAGCCGCGCCGACGTGATGCGCTGCAGGAACTGGCCAGTGGCAAGCTGGATATTCTGATCGACATCGATCAGCCATTGGCCAGGTTGAGCGGTTTGCACAAACGCACCTTGGCGGCGGATCACTACGTGTTTGCCTACGGTGCGGCGTTGAAGGAGCCACCGCGCACCTTGCAGGCGTATCTGCTACAACCGCAGATTCAGGTGTCGAGTCGCCGGGACGGTTTGAGTCCGGTGGACCTGCAACTGGGCCTCAAAGGCCTGCGCCGCACGATTGCGGTGACCACGCAAAGTACCCTCGCGGCGAAGCTGATTGCCGACCGCCAGCCGTTCGGCCTGAGTTTGCCGAGTCGGGTTGCCAGCACCTTGGGTCTGCAGCACGTGCCGCTGCCACTGGAGGACGCGGTGGAGCTGAAACTGGCGCTGTACATCGAAGCCCGTTATCGCTTCGAACGCAGCCGCGAAGAAGCCATGCACTGTCTACTGCAAGCCCTCGGCGAACCGCTGCAACTCCCCGCGAAAACCCAACACCTGTGGGAGCTGGCCTGCTCGCAATAGCGGTCATCGCGAAGGTGCCCGAAACGCAGCGGTGTCCAGACATTCCGAGCACACCACAATTCACTGTGCGAGCGGGCTTGCCGACGATGGGGTCGTCCGTGTCGCTGCAGGAAACCCCAGTCGAAAAACCGTCATCACCCCCGGCAAACTCTTCACATCGGCGACACCCTGATGCAGGCTCATGATCGAGCGCACGATCGCCAGCCCCAACCCAGTGCTGCCCTGCGACCGCGAGCGGCTGCTGTCGACACGGTAGAAACGGTCGAACAGATACGGCAAATGCGCGGCTTCGATCCCTGCCCCCGGATTGCTCACCAACAATGAAGTCTGCGTCGCGCCCTGTTCAATCAATAACGTCACGGTTTTGCCGTTCGGGCAATGCCGCAAAGCATTCGACAGCAGATTGGAAATCGCCCGCTGAACCATCAGCCGATCGCCCAGCACCGTGGCACTGCCCAGCACACTCAAGTGAATGTCTTTGTCTTGCGCGGACAACGAAAACATCTCGGCGACTTTCGCCACCTCGGCCTCCAGCGCAAGCGACTCGAACGGTGCCAGCGCCGAAGGATGACTCACTTGCGCCAGAAACAACATGTCGGAAACGATCCGCGCCACGCGCTCCAGTTCTTCGGTGCACGACACCAGCACATCCTTGTATTCCTCGACGCTGCGCTCACGCGACAGCGTCACTTGCGCCTTGCCCATCAGGTTATTGATCGGCGTGCGCAATTCATGCGCCAGGTCGTCGGAGAACTGCGACAACTGCTGCACCCCGGCGTCCAGCCGATGCAGCATGAAGTTGATGCCCTGCGCCAATTCACTGAGCTCCTGCGGCATGTTCACCACCGACAGGCGATGATCGAGATCCTGGGTCGAGACCATCGCCGCGACTTTGCGAAACTCGCGCATCGGCGCCAGTCCGCGCTGCACCGCGCCCCACGCCGTGAGGCCGATGAACACCAGCAACAACGGCAAGGCAATCAGCGTCGAGCGCAAGTAGGCGCTTAGTAACGCCTCGTCGTGGGCGTTATCCACCGACAACAGCACTGGCACGCTGTTGCCGTCCTTGAGGCGAATCAGTTTCGAGGCAGTGAGGAATTTCTTCCCTTCCGCGTCGGTGCTGTCGCTGTAGGTCAACTGATCGGTGGTCGCGCGAACCGCTTTCAATTCAACCCGTGGCTCGGCCAGTCCCGAGCCGGATTTGAGCAGCGGAGAACGCTGATTCAAGCGGTCATAAATCGTCAGCGTGAGGTTGTCATGGCCCATCACCTGATCGAGCAAAATATGTGGTTTACCGCTGATTTCATTGGCGTCGACGTACAGCGACAGGCTGTGCTCGACCTGTTGCATCTTCTTTTCCAGACTGTCTCTGGAAAGCGCATTCAGCTCATGGGTCAGGGCGAAATAGGCGAGGATCGCCAGAAACACCACCAGCAGCGCGCCGAGAATGCTCACCGTCAAACCGAGGCGCATCGACAGGCTGGCCGGTTTCATTCGCGCGCCTCCAGCACGTAGCCGACACCGCGCAGGGTGTGGATGAGTTTGCTGTCGAACGGGTCGTCGATTTTTGCGCGCAAGCGGCGGATCGACACTTCGACCACATTGGTGTCGCAGTCGAAATTCATGTCCCACACCAGCGAGATGATTTGCGTGCGCGTCAGCACTTCGCCGGACTGGCGCATCAGCAGGTGCAGCAGGGCGAATTCCTTGGTGGTCAGGTCGATGCGTTGCTCGCCACGGAATGCGCGATGGCGGCCCGGGTCGAGTTCCAGATCGGCGACTTTCAGCACCTGTGGCAGCGGAATGTTTTCGCTGCGACGCATCAAGGTGCGTACCCGCGCGAGCAGTTCGGGAAATTCGAACGGCTTGACCAGATAGTCATCGGCACCCAGATCGAGGCCGCGAATCTTGTCGGCCAGACGTCCGCGCGCGGTGAGCATCATCACCCGCGTGGCGTGGGTTTTGCGCAGTTGTTCCAGCACGCCCCAGCCGTCCAGTTCGGGCAGGTTCACATCGAGAATAATCAGGTCATAGGCCTGTTGTTGCGCCAGGTGCAAACCATCGGCGCCGGTGGCGGCGTGGTCAACCACATATCCACTTTCGGTCAATCCCTGATGTAAGTATTCGGCAGCTTTAAGCTCGTCCTCGACGACAAGGATTCGCATGATCTTTCACCACTTATATTTAATGGGTATTTGATTAAAAAGGGCCCTCACCCTAGCCCTCTCCCGGAGGGAGAGGGGACTGAATGGGGGATATTTCAGAACTACGCCGACGTGAAAAAGCTTTGATGAATCCATAATCGACTTGATGTAACAGGTCGTTAAATAACGCCAGACAACTCGGTCTGCTCCCTCTACCTCCGGGAGAGGGCTGGGGTGAGGGGAAGTCGCACAATAAAGGTTGTAGTGGCTACAGGGTCAACCGCCAAGCGCTTTAAAACGGCCATCTGCGACAGCCTGTCGCAGCACAAACTGCAAAATCCCCATGACATTGATTTACACAAGTGCTGTTCAGCAGATATCTAACTCGCATTTGTTTCCATGTATTACGACAACAGCGTTCGCACTTCGCATCCTAGAACAAAACAACTAGTTCAAACCGTGGATAACGGATTTGTAATGTTCCAGTCACCTTGTCGATAAGTTCAAAACCCTACCGTGGCGGCATCAAAGATTCTTGAATAAAGGAAGTCTGCCATTGCCCGGTTTAATTGAACTGACGGCGCGATCACGCCTGCAAAAAACACTCGGCGGCCTGCTGTTACTGGCCAGTGCCAGCCTGGCGAATGCCTCGACGCTGACGCTGGATCAAGCCCTGCAAAGCGCCTTCGCCGGTAACCCTGATCTGGCCGCCGCGCAGTGGGAAATCGGCATTGCCGAAGGTGATCGTGTGCAGGCTGGTTTGATCCCCAACCCCGAAGTTTCCTGGGAGGCCGAAGACACTCGCCGCGATTCGCGCACCACGACGATCATGCTCAGCCAACCGATTGAACTGGGCGGCAAACGCGGTGCACGGATCGACGTCGCCAGCCGCGCGCAGGACGCCGCCGGCATCGAACTGGAGCGCAAGCGTAATGCCTTGCGCGCCGATGTGATTCAAGCATTCAACAGTGCGCAAACCGCGCAGCAACGCCTGGATCTGTCTCGGCAATCGCTGCAACTCGCCGAGAAGGGTTTGCGCGTGGCTGACGGGCGCATTGAGGCCGGTAAATCGTCGCCGGTTGAAGGCACGCGGGCGCAAGTGCAGCTCTCGGAAGTACGTCTTGAAGTGAGCCGCGCCGAGCGCGATCAGGCCAACGCTTACCAACAATTGGCGCAGGTGATGGGCGCGCCTTTGCCGGCATCGACCAAGGTGCAGGCACCGGCGAAAAGCCTGATGGCTGTTCCACCGCCGACAAGATTACTCGAGCGTCTGAACGAAACCGCCGAGCTGCGTCTGGCCAAATTGCAGATCGATCAGCGCGAAGCCTCATTGGGATTGGAGAAGTCCCAGCGCATCCCCGATCTGACCGTGAGCGTGGGCAGCCAATACAGCGAAACCGAGCGCGAACGGGTCAACGTGGTCGGGCTGTCGATGCCGATTCCGCTGTTCAACCGCAATCAAGGCAATGTGCTCGCCGCCGCGCGCCGCACCGATCAGGCACGGGATCTGCGTAACGCCACCGAACTGCGTTTGCGCACCGAAATCCAGACCAGTCTTGAGCAATGGCAGACCGCCAACGGCGAAGTCACAGCGTTCAACCAGACCATCCTGCCCGCCGCGCAACGTGCGGTCGACAGCGCCACGCGCGGCTTTGAAATGGGCAAGTTCGGCTTCCTCGATGTGCTCGATGCGCAACGCACGTTGATCGCCGCGCGCAGCCAATACATCCAGGCCGTCAGTGAGGCCACTGACGCTCGCGTACGCATCGAACGGATCTTCGGCGAGCTCGCCGTCAGCCCTTGAATTTCATCTTTTTGAGCACTGCGCGATGGCACGGCGCAGAGGAGTTTCCATGGATAAAAAACTGATTGTGGTCGCTGCGGCGACATTGGCGCTGGGCATTGGTGTGGGCTCGATGTGGTCGGGCACTGCCTCCATCGACGCGCATGCCGATGAAGCGGCGGATCACGCCGATCACGCGGAAGGAGGCGCTGCGGCTGAGCATGGCGAAGAAGGACACATCGAACTGACCGCCGAGCAAATCACCGCTGCCGGCATTCAACTGGCTGAAGCGAAACCGCAAAACATCAGCCTCGGCTTGCCGTTCCCCGGTGAAGTGCGTTTCGACGAAGACCGCACCGCCCACGTGGTGCCGCGTGTGCCGGGGGTGGTCGAGGCAGTCTCGGTCAACCTCGGGCAGACGGTGAAGAAGGGCCAGTTGCTGGCGGTGATCGCCAGTCAGCAGATCTCCGATCAGCGCAGCGAACAAGCGGCGGCGCAACGGCGTTTGGCGTTGGCGCGCACGACCTATGAGCGGGAGAAAAAACTCTGGCAGGACAAGATCTCGGCCGAACAGGATTTCCTTCTGGCGCGCCAAGCGTTGCAAGAGGCGGAAATCGCCGTAAGCAATGCGCGGCAAAAGATCAGCGTGCTCAGTGGCAGCGTGGTCGCCACCGGCGGCAATCGCTACGAATTGCGTGCGCCGTTTGACGGCGTGGTGGTGGAAAAACACCTGACGCCGGGTGAGGTGGTCGATGAAACCACGGCAGCGTTCACGCTCTCGGATCTGTCGCGGGTGTGGGTGACGTTCGGCGTTTCACCGAAGGATTTGACCAAGGTGCAAGTGGGTAAAGCGGTCACCGTCAGTGCGCCGGAATTGAACGCCGAAGTTGTTGGCAGCGTGGCCTATGTTGGCAGTTTGCTCGGCGAACAAACCCGCACTGCAACCGTGCGCGTGACCCTGGAAAACCCGCAAGGCTCATGGCGCCCCGGTCTGTTCGTCACCGCGCTGGTCGCAACCGACAGCCGCGAAGCAAAAGTCGCTGTGCCGGAAACGGCGATCCAGACCGTCGAGGACAAACCCACGGTGTTCGTGCGCACCGACGATGGTTTCGAAGCGCGCCCGGTTGAGTTGGGCAGTCGCGCGGCGGGCCAGGTGGAAATCACCCAAGGACTGGAGCCGGGCGTGCAAGTTGCCAGCGCCGGCAGCTTCGTCCTCAAATCGGAACTGGGCAAAGCCTCAGCCGAGCATAGCCACTGATCCGGAAGACTCCCATGTTCGAACGCCTGATCCAGTTTGCCATCGAGCAGCGCATCATCGTGCTGCTCGCCGTTCTGCTTATGGCCGGCCTCGGTATCGCCAGTTATCAAAAACTGCCGATCGACGCCGTGCCCGACATCACCAACGTCCAGGTGCAAATCAACACCGGCGCCGCCGGGTTCTCGCCGCTGGAAACCGAGCAGCGCATCACCTTCCCGATTGAAACCGCAATGGCCGGTTTGCCGGCGCTGGAGCAGACCCGTTCGCTATCGCGTTCGGGTCTGTCGCAAGTCACAGTGATCTTCAAGGACGGCACCGACCTGTTCTTTGCTCGTCAGTTGGTCAACGAGCGTTTGCAGATCGCCAAGGAGCAATTGCCCGAAGGCGCGGAAGCGATGATGGGGCCGATTTCCACCGGGCTCGGCGAGATCTTTTTGTGGACGGTGGAAGCCAAGGAGGGCGCGCTCAAGGACGACGGCACAAGCTACACGCCGACCGATTTGCGGGTGATTCAGGATTGGATCATCAAGCCGCAATTGCGCAACGTGCCGGGTGTGGCCGAGATCAACACCATCGGCGGTTTCGCCAAGGAATATCAGATCGCGCCGGATCCGAAACGGCTGGCGGCGTACAAGTTGACGCTCACTGATCTGGTCACCGCGCTGGAGCGCAACAACGCCAACGTCGGCGCCGGGTACATCGAGCGCAGCGGCGAGCAGTTGCTGATTCGCGCACCGGGGCAAGTGGCGAGCACCGAGGACATCGCCAATATCGTCATGGCCAATGTCGACGGCACGCCGATCCGCGTGAAAAACGTGGCGACGGTGGAAATTGGTCGTGAACTGCGCAGCGGCGCGGCCACGGAAAACGGTCGCGAAGTGGTGCTCGGCACGGTGTTCATGCTGATCGGCGAGAACAGTCGAACGGTCTCGCAGGCGGTGGCCAGCAAGCTTGAACAGATCAATAAATCCTTGCCCCAAGGCGTGATCGCCGTGCCGGTTTACGACCGTACACACCTGGTCGACAAAGCCATCGCTACGGTGAAAAAGAACCTCATTGAAGGCGCGATTCTGGTGATCGCGATTCTGTTTTTGTTCCTCGGTAATATCCGCGCGGCGCTGATTACTGCGATGGTGATTCCGTTGTCGATGTTGTTCACCTTCACCGGAATGTTCAGCAACAAAGTCAGCGCCAACCTGATGAGTTTGGGCGCGCTGGACTTCGGCATCATCGTCGATGGCGCGGTGGTAATCGTTGAAAACACTCTGCGGCGATTGGCCCATGCGCAGCAGCATCATGGGCGTTTACTGACCCGCGCCGAGCGTTTCAAGGAAGTGTTTGCGGCGGCGAAGGAAGCGCGGCGACCGCTGATTTTCGGGCAGTTGATTATCATGGTCGTGTACCTGCCGATTTTCGCGTTGAGCGGCGTCGAAGGGAAAATGTTCCATCCGATGGCGTTCACCGTGGTCATCGCTTTGCTTGGCGCGATGCTGTTGTCGGTGACCTTTGTGCCGGCGGCGATTGCGTTGTTCGTGACCGGCAAAGTCAAGGAAGAAGAGGGCGCGGTGATGCGCGGTGCACGCCGCGTTTATGCGCCGGCGCTGGCCTGGGTGATGAGTCATCGCGCTGTCGCGGTGAGCGCTGCGTTGGCCGTGATCGTGCTCAGCGGCGTGCTCACCAGTCGCATGGGCAGCGAGTTTGTGCCGAGCCTCAGCGAAGGGGATTTTGCCCTGCAAGCGCTGCGCGTGCCGGGCACCAGCCTGACGCAATCGGTGGATATGCAGCAGCGACTGGAGAGGATGATTCTGGCGAAAGTGCCGGAAGTCGAACGCGTCTTTGCCCGTACCGGTACTGCCGAAATCGCTTCCGATCCGATGCCGCCGAACATCTCCGACAGCTACGTGATGCTCAAGCCGAAAGAGCAGTGGCCGGATCCGCGCAAGTCGCGCGAAACCTTGATGGCGGAACTGCAAGCCGCTGCCGCGACCTTGCCGGGCAGCAACTATGAGCTGTCGCAGCCGATTCAGTTGCGCTTCAACGAACTGATTTCCGGGGTGCGCAGTGACGTCGCAGTGAAGGTGTTTGGCGACGATATGGACGTGCTCAACGCCACGGCGGCGAAGATTGCTGCAGCAATGCAAAAGGTCAACGGCGCCTCTGAAGTGAAGGTCGAGCAAACCACCGGGTTGCCGGTGCTGACCATCAATATCGATCGCGACAAGGCGGCGCGTTATGGGCTGAATGTGGGGGATGTGCAGGACACGATCGCCGTTGCGGTGGGCGGGCGGCAGGCGGGGATTTTGTATGAAGGCGATCGGCGTTTCGACATGGTCGTGCGTTTGTCCGATGCCATGCGCAAGGACATCGACGGGCTCTCGGCGCTGCTGATTCCGGTGCCTTCTGTGAATGGCACGGCGAGTCAGATCGGTTTTATCGCCCTCAAGGAAGTCGCCAGCCTCGACCTGGTGCTCGGCCCGAATCAGGTCAGCCGCGAAAACGGTAAACGCCTGGTGATCGTCAGCGCCAACGTGCGTGGGCGTGACATCGGTTCGTTTGTCAGCGAAGCCGGCGCAGTGATTGAGCGTGATGTGCAGGTGCCCGCTGGTTACTGGACGAGTTGGGGCGGGCAGTTCGAACAACTGCAATCGGCTGCCAAGCGTTTGCAGATTGTCGTGCCAGTGGCGTTGCTGTTGGTGTTTGGGTTGTTGTTCATGATGTTCAACAATCTGAAGGATGGACTGCTGGTGTTTACCGGGATCCCGTTTGCGCTGACCGGCGGCGTGATGGCGCTGTGGTTGCGGGATATTCCGCTGTCGATTTCGGCGGGGGTCGGGTTTATCGCGCTGTCGGGTGTGGCGGTGTTGAACGGGTTGGTGATGATCGCGTTTATTCGTAATTTGCGGGAGGAGGGGCGTTCGCTTTCAGATGCCATTAACGAAGGCGCACTGACACGGTTGCGGCCGGTGTTGATGACGGCGCTGGTGGCATCGCTGGGGTTCATTCCGATGGCGCTCGCGACTGGCACCGGTGCTGAAGTGCAGCGTCCGCTGGCGACCGTGGTGATCGGCGGGATCCTCTCCTCGACCATCCTCACACTGCTGATCTTGCCGGCCCTCTACCAACTCGCCCATCGCCGGGATGAGGGACGACGTTCCAACTAAATAGGTAATCCCCCTGTGGGAGCGGGCTTGCTCGCGAAAGCGGTGTATCAGTCAAAACATTATTTGAATGACACACCGCATTCGCGAGCAAGCCCGCTCCCACATTGGTTTTGTGTGCGGACTTAAAAGGCTGTTTCGGCAGATAACGGATCTGTAATTTCCCCGCCACCGTCACGAAAGGTTCACCTTGTTACCTTGATCCCGTCAGCTACTTAAACGAGGAATCAACCATGAAACTTGCCCAACTCAGTGCCTTCGCAGCCGCGCTCGCGGTGTCTTCCCTGGTCATGGCCGAAGGTGGCGGTGATCGCACTTTCGAAAAAATGATGGCCGCCAACGACCGATCCGTCGAGCTGTTCGTCGCCAAGGAACAGGCCCGCGACCCTGTCGTGTTGAACGAGAAAAAAGACGAGAAAACCAAAGCGCTGTAAGCGTTCGGAAAATGAGCAAGCCTGTCATCGACTGCCGATGCCGGGCTTTTCGATGAGGCAATGGACATGAAGATTTTTAAACGGATGGCGTTCGCTGCAGCGATGGCAGTGTCGGTGAGTGCACTGGCCGAGGGCGGCGGTGATCGCACCTTCGAACGCGCGCTCAGCGCCAACAGCATAGCCATGGAACAGTACGCCGCCAGCCAAGGCAAAGCGCCGCCGGTGGTGAAGGATTACGCGTACGGGATGAAGCTGGACGTGGTCAAAGTGGTGAGCGTGGTCAAGCCTGAGGCGGCGTGCGCCGTGGTGCCTACAGCGATGACATACGAAGATTCGAAGGGACAGCTCAACACAATCAAATACAGCGTGGCGGGCGTGTGTCGCAACGGCGGAACCTGAAAAAATCACAATCCCCTGTAGGAGCTGCCGAAGGCTGCGATCTTTTGATCTTGGTTTTCAAAATCAAAAGATCGCAGCCTTCGGCAGCTACTACAGTGAACGGATTTTAATTTCGGCATCAATTCGGGCTCTATGCCGCTGTTTGTGACGAAAATCAAGGGGTTGGTTGTTAAGTGTCTTGAATATCAAATGTGCCGTCAAGCTCGATTTTTTCTTTGGGGTCCTGTGTGCCGGCTAGTTTGATACTGAAAGAGCCTGTGACTTTATAAAGACTTGTTTCAGTTAATGTTAAGCGGCCCTGGGTGACAATAAATTGAGAGTTAATAATTCCTGGGCCTGGATTACCTCTCCAAAGTCGTCCTTCTGTAAAATTTCCTTCGTCAAATTTGTACTCTCCAGGCGGAGTACCTTTTTTGAATTTCAATTGAAGTTTGCGAGCACCTTGGCTTCCGGACACGTTATCAGGGCTATAAGCCACTGTTTCGCTGGAGAGGTAAGGCATATCGTCGTGTGTGGTGACGGCGTTAAGGTAACCCGTCACCAACGTGGTAGAGGTGTCAGTAGAATTGCTCATGTCTATTTCCTTTTTTGCAGTGAATATAATGAGCAGCTGCCAAAAGCTGCCATTCAATAGTATTTTCATTTTTATTGGACGGTCTACTGTCAGAGTTGACAGTAGACTCATGGTTGTTTTTGTGAGTTGCTTGATGCTGTATCAGTTTCATGTGGCGCATCTGCTCTCAGCGTATTCTTACTGGCCAACGCCTGCGAATCCCTCGCCTAGGCACCCTTAATGCTCGGCGACTTAGCAGCCTTGCTCGAAGGCACGCATCGCAAGACGCTGCTGGGTATCGCGCAAGTGGTCATGCTCGGTGAATTGGCGGTAAACAGGGCACTGGATAACGTCGATCCCGCTTCCTAACTCCTGTAGGAGTGAGCCTGCTCGCGATGGCTATGCGTCAGGCGATGAAGATGTCGCCTGTGCGAAACATTCGCGAGCAGCCTTGCTACCAGACTTCAACTGCAGTCAGATTGCAGCTTCTGTAGTAACAAGACGTTAGTACAGCCGACGACAAGGCCGGGAGGCGCGGCATACTAAGGTTGAGGTGATTGAAAATCGAATCGGTAGTTTACAGTTTCAGGTTCTTCTTGATGGTTTGAATTATCGTTGGCTTGCCACTATGAGAAAAAGTGGGTTTTTCGAGGATGCGTTTAACTTCGGAGTCTTTCAGTTGTAGAAGTGGATACATTGCTAATGTGTCGGCATTGGTTATCTGGTGAGGCTCAAAATCTTCAAGGGTGTTGAAGTCATTTCTTTTAATGTTATGAACGCTGTCAGACACTTTTTTCAGGTTGGCGATCTCAAGCTGTGCTTCTTTGTTTGAAACAAATTTACTGAAGTGGACAGGGTAGGGGAAATGATCCGGTGTATCTTCGGCAAGATGAGTTAGCTCGTGGATGAAAGTAAAGGCCTTTCCGATTATGTTCCTCTGCGCAAACTCTTCTGTCACGAAAATTCGTCCATGTGGATCTCGGGGGTTGGTGAGTGCACTAGGTTTCAATTGATCCGACTCGCCTGCCAGGTACACGATTTGGTCGTGTCTATCTCCTGCTTTCTGGTACCGGAGTGCTTCTTGATGTGTAGTTCTGTAGATGTTTAGAGCTGTATTTGCCGTTTCTTTGATTAAATAATTTGGGTGGTCTTTTGCATTTTTTCCTCTTAAAAAACGAGTTAGCTTTTGTGTTTGTTTTGCCTCTAACTCGTTGATGCTTCTTTGTATAAGATGAATGCTCAGTTCCATCGCGGCTTCATTCGTTTGCGCGAACTCTGTATTGCCTGATTTAAACGCGTCACTATTTCCTCTGTATTTGATTGAATAGGATCCTTCTTTGAGTGCCTCGTTTTCAATATCGTCGCCTTTTCCGATATATACCATTCCCTGATAGTCATACCCGCTGGAGGGATTGCTCTTTGCGAATAAATAAAGATTCAGCCCGTCAACTGTTTTTGCTGGATCCGGATTCAGCCATCGCTGCAACCACGGCGCGTAATACCTGAAACCATAATAATAAAGCCCCGTGGCATCTCGCTCTTGCCCCGAATAACGCACGGTTTTGTAACCCGCTTCGATTTCGCTGCGCCCGGCAAACCATGCGGTCGTGCCAAACGGGTGATAGCGCTCTTGGCTGATGATGTCGCCTGAGCTGGCCAGTTCGAGCGCGCAGGAACCGATATGGTCTTTAAGGCTGTAACGATATTGATCGTTGGCGATGTCTTCGGGCGGTTCTGGTTCCCAATGCAAAACCCGCACGCTGCTGCGTCCGGCTTGAACGGTGATCACCTGCAACGCTTCCCCCGTGCCGCTGTGGGTGCGCAGTTCTAGTCCAGGCAGATAACGAACTTCTGATACCAGCGTTCGGGCGCTGGTCTGTGTAGAGCGCACTTTACGAACGCGCATACCGTCGGCGCCGTAAACGTAACGCTCACGGTCATTCGCCACGGGGCTGACTTCGCGCAATTGGTTGCGCAGATCCCAGCGTAAAGATTGCCCCGGTTGCAGATTGAGCAAATTACCGTTGGCATCGAAACTGTTGCGGAAGTCTTCTTCGCTCGGTTCCACGCCATTGATCACCGGCAAACACCGATTGCTCTGCGCAGCCGCCACCAGTCGATGACCGTGACTCTGCGGCCCGTCATGCGTCAGTTCCAGCAAGTTACCGCCACGGTCATAGCGGTAGTTTTGGGTGTAGTTGGCGCACGACGCGGGATCGTCAAACCGCGAAAATGCCGGGCCTTGATTCGAACCGCCAGCCTCCCATCCCGTCGCATTGATCAACTGATAGAGGCTGTCGTAAACGTAACGGTTGATCGGTTCAATCCGCTGATTGGCAAAGTAACGAATGGGCAGGGCGGCGTCTTCAATGCTGACTACGTTGCCTACCGGGTCGTAGCCATAGCGCAAATCTTGCAGAGTGTCGTTACCGCGTTTGGCTTGAAGTCGTGTCAGGCGACCACTCTGCGCGGCGTATTCCAGCGAGGTGATCACGCCGTTGCCGGCCATCTCCTGCTCTGTCTGACCGTGGGCGTTGTAGCGAATAGCGCTGACCAAGGTTTTCGCTGCAGTGTTCTTTGCCAATTGCAGACGAACCTCGCGCAACTGGCCGGCGAGGGTCTGGCTGAAAAACTGTCGGTTACCTCTGGCGTCAGTTTGTTCGATGACTTCGCTCAGTGCATTGAATTGCGAACGGCTTGTGGCCTCGGTGCCGGGCTCAAGCAAAGCCTCACGTTCAGGCACTGGCTCAGGCCAGTCGGGCACTTCAAGTGCGAGCAGGTAATGCCGGGTTAACATCAGAACTTCACCCGCCAAGCCAAACTGTTCGAATCGCAGAACTCCAGCCGACTCATCGTGGCGGATTAACTGCCCGCACTGGTTTCGCTCGGAAAATGCTGAATCAGCCCAGCCATATTCGTAGCGTTCGGTGCACAACAACGCGCCATCATTCGCTTGCTCAAATACCGCGATCGGGCGAAGAAGGTTGTCGTATCCCGCTTGGCGCTGACTTCCCCTTGCATCGCATCCCCAAATACTCTGACCCGCCGCCCCGAAAAGATCGACACGCCATCCGGCATCAACACTGACGGTGCTCAAAGCCTTTCCTGATAGCGAATAGATCGACACAAGGTTCGCAGGTGCCGAAGCATCCGCCAGCAATCGCGGATCCTGCTGCGCCACCAATCGTCCGGCGGCGTCATGCTGTTGCAAGGTAAGCCGTGCCTCAGGATCGCTGAGATCTTGCCGCCAATAGGCAACCTGCCGCACCGGCAAGCCACGGCTGTCGGTGGCCGTCAGCTGCGGAGTATGGGCGTCAAACCCCCAACTCATGGGAACGGCATTTTTTTGCGCCGTTTCGCCGGCGGCGGGTCGAATAAGTCGTTTTCATCAAACGCCACGGTGCACCAGATCCAATACCACGTCTCCCGCCGCAGGGGTTTCATTTCCGGCGGATTGCCCTGAAGCATTTTTTTCGCCAACACCGTTTCGGTCGGGCGACCGGCCGCGTCGTAAAACTGCTGATCGTGAAACGCATGTTGGCGCATCGATTGGTCGTTTATGTAGAGCGTTTTATCGGCAAAGTAGGGGCGGTAAAGCCTCACGGTCTCGCCCTTGTTGTTGTACTCGACCGGCGCACTGATGCGGAAGCGGCGTGGCACTTCGGCCTCCTCCGGCGTGCCGTCGGGCTTGAGAATCAACTCACCGTTTGCGCCCACCAGCCATGACTTGCCCGGCTCAACCTCCTGTTTGGTTTGCAGTTGTCGACCAAAACCGTCCAAGCACGTAATGCTCAACCGAACTTGCATATCCGGGTCATCGGGGTAGCGGTCGGCCTGCAAGACGGCGCTGTATACCGGCTCGCGTTGGGCGGCATTGACTTGTTGCTTGAGGACGGTCTCGTTCGGGTCGAAGGTTTTCAGGCCAGCGAGGTGCTGACGCGCTCTGTCGCAGATATGCCCGCTGGGCAGGATAAAGCCCTCCTGTCTGGCCCATGCTATCCATTGCGCGGTAGGTGGCGAGCTGCGGGAGATACGCCCCATCCAGCTGAAAACGTCGGTGAAACAGACGCTGGCGAATTTTCCAATGGCCTCTTTTGGATCAGCAATGGCAATGGCCGGGTCGCGGTCAACAGGCGGAACATATGTTTCCAGTTTATGAAAACCAACGTCCAGACCATATTCCGTGCCGTGGAAGCTGGTGACCAGCGGTTCACCGAGCGCGTTGTAACTCGCTTCCTGAACGTTACGATTGGCGTCTTCGACCGAGGCCGGCAGGAAGCTGCGGTAATCAATATCGAGAATGCGTGTGGTGCAGCCGTCCGGCAACGTTACGGCGGTGGTCAGGCAAGAGTAGTCGTCGTAGCAGACCAGCGTTAAGCCATGGCTTTGGGTCTCCTGATACTTCTCGATGTTAAAAAATCCGACCGCCTTGAGGTAGGTGGGGAAGCCTCGGTGCACCGCCCACAAATAGTTTTTCGCATCGTCGGGATCCGCCAGCGGAGCCTGTTTCACCTCGGGCAGGAACGGCTCCATGATGTTGTAGCCGACCTCACGCGATTCGAGTTTTTCCTTGAGGTTGAAGGGCATGTTGCCCTGATCATCCTTGAGTTTGTCGTAGGCACTGAGGGCAATGGCATCCAGTTCTGCGCTTTCGATGTGGGCCGGCAGGCCCTCGAAAGTGGCTTGACCGGGCGCAAGGGTCTGGCCGGTTACGGGGTGCTTGTAGAATTGCCGCGACATTCCGGTCAGTACCGATTGTTTCGCCCACTCGCCATCGTCCTCGCTCAGCGCAAGCACGTCTTCATGATTGATTTGCTCGGGGCGCAGTGCCGTTTTGTCCAGAACCAATGCGTTGCCCCGTGTCTGGTAGGGCAAGCCGAGGCGCCAGGCTTCTTTGTCTGGTTGATGGATGTGCCGCGCTTTTGTTTGCGTCAGGTAGAAATTTTGCTGGGCATCATCGTGGGCGTGGCGCCACCAGGTCTGGTGATAGGGGTCAGTGAACGGCGGTGGGTCTTGTGCGGTTTTCCGGCGAGCGTAATTGACGGTAATGGCGTGGATGACTCTGCTGTACTCATCCCATTCGAGGTTAATCGTCTTCTGGCATAAAGGGTCGTCGACAATGGTCGGTTCATAGCTGTAACTGATCGCCTCCACCGTCAAGGGCTGCTGCACCGCGTAAGGTTGATGCTTGCCTTTGGGGCGCAGGATGCGCACTGCGTAGCGCGCCTGCTGTACGGCATAGGGCACGCGTTGGCCCTCAGGATCGTCCGCCGCGTAGATCTCCGTGCGCATCACCTGGCCACTCAGGGCGCGGGCAATTTCGCGGGCGGTGTCTTCATCGGGTGACTCAAGCAATTCAAGCGCGCGATCATTGAAATGGTATTTCTGCACCAATGCAGGTTTTAGCGGTACGGCGTCGGGGTCGTGACTGCAATAATCCTTCGTTGGCGGGTCGATCTGCTCGCCCGTATGGAACCAGGTCAGGCTGAGGATTGGCGCGGTGAAACCGGCAGTCGCACGTTCGGCTGCGGTGGCTTCGGTGTCGGTTTGCTTGAGCAAGCGAAAGCCCCGGCTTTCGCGGTCGAATGGATCGTAGTAACCGCCTCGGTAGGTGAAACATTGGGTGAGTGTGTTGTCGGTGATCTCGTCGTGCTGGGTTTGTCGGCTCACCAGGTGCATCGCGAGCGGCAGTTTGGACACTGCGGTCCTGCCCTGTGCGGTTTCCTCCTGCTTTTCATCCAGCCATTCCTGTGCCGAGCTGCGGTAAGTGACGTGGCTGCTGGCGCCCATGTTATTGCAGGTGCCGTTGACGAGATAAGGCTTGGCATCGACGAAATCGTAACGCCAGTGCTGAGGCGTCATGTAGGGAATTGTCAGGATCAGGCTGGAGCAGCCAAGCCCGAGCAAATCGGCGGCGGTGACCTGGCTCAGTCGGTCATAAAGTACGTCCGGTGGCCACGGCAGGTCGATGGAGGTCTGCGCGTATCCGTTGCCGGCGCGATTCATGAACACCCGCAGGCACTCGGGTTCAAGGTAGACCAGGTCGACCGCGCCCGAGCCGTCGAGGTCAGCCAGCCGTACTTGAGCAGCATTGAACTCGCTGTAAAGGAAAGGCAGCGTAGACCACACGAAACCCTTGCCAAACCGCCCATGGCCCAGGTTCGGCCAGACCTTGACTTCGTCATGGCGGATGCGCACCAGATGCTGTTGCCCGCTGCCGAGCGGATCAGCGAATGCCACCACTTCCGATTCATCGTCGATCAACGACGGCAGTTCATCGTCGTCACCGTCGGGGGTTTTAGCCAGATGGGGTACGTCGATACCGTCGGCGAATCCTTGTTCGCGACAGTTGGCATACAGCCGCACGCTGCGGGTGCCGATCATTGCGAGGTCGCTGAGGCCATTACCGAGCAGATCGGCGAGGCGTGATTCTGGGTGTAAAAACTCGCTGGGGAACGCAGCAAAGGGGAGGAAGTCTGCCCAGTTGCGATCAGCACCCAAGGTGAAGTACCCCCGCATCCCCGGCATGGCGATGACCCAGTCGAGTTTGCCATCGCCCGTCAAATCGGTGAGCGATTGATGGATGGGCTTGCTGCTGTCAGCGGTGGGAATGTACGGCAATGACATCCAGTCGCTGTAGCAGACAGCGTCGCCGCCACTTTCGCAGCGCAGCGGCTCGCGGTAGTACCAGGCTTTATCAAGACGGCACAGCACCCCCGGCATGCCCTCGCCGTGCAGATCCACCAGCTGATAGCGCTGACCGTCGTTGAGGCCCGGCATGTCCGGGAATGGTGTCCAGCCCGTTCGTTTGGGTTCGAGTTGGAACGTATTGTAGTGAAACTCCATCGGCGGACGACTTTCGACCTGCTTCGCGGCGCCGTAGGCTTGAATATGTGCCGCGACCAGATGGTTGAAACCGAGCGGGCTGGCGCGGTGATCCAGCAGCAGGCGCTGGACCAGTACCGGTGTCGGCCCCAGCTCTTTGAGGAAGTGATGGAACATCAGCACCTGCTGGCACAGGCGCTGAGTGCCTATCTCAAAACCGAAGCTGTAGTTACAGTATGGATCGCTGCGCTTGAGCCATAGGTTATTTTCAGCGTAGTCGGGTGCGGTTTCCAGGGCAGTACTGCGCTCGCCGTAATCGAACAGCAGATGAAAGTGCCAGTGTTCTTTTGTCCAACTATCGGCAACCCACGCGTACAGATGTGGATGGGCTTTCGCGTTGCCGTAGTACACGCACTTGAGGTAACGCTGGGCACGATAGTCGCGCAGCTGCGGCAAGGTTGGGGCCTCTTCGTCGGCCTTGTATTCGTAGACGATGTGCTCGCCGCGGGTGTTGAGGCTTTCCTCGATCAGCCATGCGCCGACTCGCTGTGGATCACTTGTGTCGGCCCCGCGCGCGCGTGGGTTTTTGCCATATATCTCGACGATGCCATCGGCACCGTGGAAGACCCAGAAGCCCGCGGGGTCGGCAGCGGTCGACCAGCGCTCGATGAGGTTGAAAGCATTTTCGATTCTGGGCCAATAGCGCACAACCGTGTGACTGTCGCCCAGGTCCACGCCGTTGTATTGGCGGGTGGTTCTGGAGATGAGGGCGCCGTTATCATCGCGCTCGGGCATCCACACATCGCCGTCAGGACCTGTGACCAGATCGTTACCTTTGTATTCCGGGACACCTTTGGAGGTGCGTAAATAGATGACTTTGATGTTCAGGTGCCAGCCGATGCCAAAGATGCTGTTGCCGCCATTACTGCTGTAGTTCAGCCCCAACCCTGGAGCAAAACCGCGCCCGCTGGAGATCGGCAAGGGTATTTGCAGCGATGCGGCACCATTGGTGCCGATAGGTCCCCAACCTTTGCCGATGCTTTGAATCGCACCGCCCATTTTTGGCAGCGAAGGCGTATTGATCTGCATCGTCGACTGTTGCTGAGGTTGCTGTTCACTCATAGCGAAGCGCCTGCGAAGTCGACCGTGAAATGCATGTGCTCGAACACTGTCTCTGCGACGGCCATATCATTAATTCCCCCTGGCAAATCGGTGGCATCGGCGCAATGCCCGGCGGATTAACGCTAGCGGTAAACGACCTCGCTGTAACCTGTCAGACCTGACAGGTCGACTCGCTTTTATTAGACCGAATTCGTTCAACGGATCGTTTTTTTATCGCTAATCCCTGTAGGAGCTGCCGAAGGCTGCGATCCTTTGATCTTGTCTTCAAGGGCAAGATCAAAGGATCGCAGCCTTCGGCAGCGCCTACAGGTGTGTTGTCCTCAACAAAAAAAAGGCGCCCCGAAGGACGCCAAAAAATTCACCTCTTTCCAAAGGAGCAAGGAGCTTCTAAAGGTGAATCTGATCGCTCATGAAATTCACAGAATCGCCAGCGGGTATTCGACGATCACCCGCACTTCTTCCAGATCGGACTCGAACGCTGTGGCGCGGGTCGTGGCCTGACGCAAACGCAGTGACAGGTCTTTCATCGAGCCGCTTTGCACCACGTATTTGACTTCAACATCGCGCTCCCAGCGCTTCTGATCGGTGAGCGGATTACCCTCCGCGTCGCGGCGCATGTACACAGCGTTGGCGTTGGAATAATCAGCATCGGTGCCGCGACCGTAACGGGTCATGAACGACAGACCCGGCACGCCGTACGGGGTCATGTCGAGGTCATAGCGCACCATCCAGGAACGCTCCTTGGGCGAGTTGAAGTCGCTGTACTGGATGGAATTGTCGAGGAAGATCGAGTCGGACTGGCGCAGGTAATCGAAGTCGTCGTTGCCGTTGTTGCGCTGGTGGGAGAGGGCGACGGAGTGGGCGCCGAGTTTGACGCCGACGCGGCCGCTCCAGATGTTGTTGTCGAATTCGCCGAGCAGTTGTTTGCCCTCGTCGACGGCCTTGTAATAGTTGAGGTCGCCGAACAATGACAGGTCATCTGCCAATGGATACGTCCATGCGGTACCGGCGTAGTACTGATTCCAGGCGTCCTTGAGGCGGCTGGAATACAGGCTGAACGTGAGGTTTTTGTTCAACGCGTAATCGCCGCCACCGTAGGCGATCCACGGGGAATTGACCGGGCCGGCGTAGAAGGTGGCGAAGTTATCGTTGAGGTCGCTTGAGGTCGGTTGGCTCATTGCATGCAGTCGACCGCCCTGTACCGCCAGGCCTTCGATACTGGTGTTGATGGCTGTCACGCCTTTGAAGCTCTCGGGCAGCAATCGCGAGTCACCAGCGGCGACCACCGGGGTGGCAGGGAACACATCGCCGACCCGTACGATCGTATCGAACGCGCGCACTTTGGCGGCGCCGCCGAATTTGGTGTACTCGTCCTGCGCCTGGCCATCGCTGTTGACCGGCAACACATCGAAGGAGCTACGAGCGCCGTTACGGCCGTCACCGGTGTCGAGTTTCAGGCCGATCATGGCAAACGCATCAACACCGAAGCCGACGGTGCCTTGGGTGAATCCGGACTCGAACTTGCTGATCACTGCGTGCGCCCAGGCTTCGGAATAGCCATTGCCAGTAGGGCTGGACTGGCCGTTGCGGTGATCACGATTGAAGTAGTAGTTGCGGTTGAGGACGGTGAGGCTGCTGCCTTCGATAAAGCCTTCGGCTTTTTCCTCCGCCACTACCATGGATGATCCGGCGCTGATCGCCACCGTTAAAGCGGCCATCGATATTTTTGTAGGGTTAAGCATCAGTCACTCCTGGAGTTCGGCAGAACGGGAACGTGCTTCGGCGTGAGTTTTATTGTTCGACGGGCGAGGGCCCGCCGGCATGGTCGCCGGGTGACATCGTTGCAAGCTGCGGATAACGCCAAGGTGATGAGGGAATTACAATTTCGTCATGTGGCGGGTGTGAATACCACTGAACCCTGTGGGAGCGAGCCTGCTCGCGAAAGCGGTGTGTCAGGCAATGAAGATGTTGAATGTGCCGACGCCTTCGCGGGCAAGCCCAGCTCCCACAATGATCCGGGATGGCCACAGAATTTGTGCACGACACATAACTTGTAGGAGTGAGCCTGCTCGCGAAAGCAGTGTGTCAGGCAATAAAAATGTTGAATGTGCCGACGCCTTCGCGAGCAGGCTCACTCCCACATGGGTCAGGGCCAGTCTGAAAGAACACCTGTGGGCAGAAGTGACCCCTATCTTTCGAATTTGTGCAGAAAGCCTTTAGGTGGAGAGTCATCAGTATTATCGGGACGTGTGAGCTTGCCCTTCATGCCGCCGATCCGTTTCACACGTGTCTTCTTCAAGGTGATTTTGCCTTGGCGCTCGTCGGCTAGAGCATCAAGGCCGTCCACCAACTCAGAAAAAATATTTCGCTTCATGGTTTTTGGATCGCCACTAGATAGGTGATCCTCAAATTTAACCGTCATGCTTTCTGTTGAATGTCAGCCATTGCTCACCGCTTTGCAGGCAGATTCCTAAAAAGGCGAGGGCGTTGAAGGTCAAAAGATCGCAGCCTTCGGCAGCTCCTACAGACCGCATACCGTCCCAATGTAGGAGCTGCCGCAGGCTGCGATCTTTTGATGTTAAATCCCACAAAAACAAAAACGGCACCCGAAGGTGCCGTTTTCATTTCTAGCCAGCCGAGCAATCAGCCCGCCAGACCCGCCTGCTGAACCAGTGTCAGCAATGGCTGCGGGTACACACCCAGGAAGAACGCGACCAGGGCGATGGCCAGCAGCATCACGCCGCCAGCCTTCTGTTCCCAGTGCAACTGGGCGTCGTGTCGACGCAGGTTTGGCTCGATCAGGTACAGGGTGACCATCACGCGCAGGTAGTAGAAGACGCCGATGGCACTGCCCAGTACCAAGGAGCCGACCAGCCACCATTGGTGCGATTCAACACCGGTAGCGATTATGTAGAACTTGCCGATGAAGCCAGCGGTCAGCGGGATACCGGCCAGCGACAGCATCATCACGGTCAGCACGGCGGTCAGGTACGGGCGGCGCCAGAACAGGCCGCGGTATTCGTACAGGGCATCCGCGTCACGGCCGTTGTACGGCGAGGACATCAGGGTGATCACGCCGAAGGCGCCGAGGCTGGTGATCACATAAGTCACCAGGTACACGCCAATGGCTTCCACCGCCAGACCCTTGCTCGCCACCAGTGCGATCAGCAGGTAGCCGAAGTGCGCGATGGACGAATAACCGAGCAGACGCTTGAGGTTGCTCTGGGTCAGGGCCAGCAGGTTACCGAACAGGATCGAGGCGATAGCGATAACGGTCAGCACGTCGCTCAGTACGCCACTGCTGGCGGCAGGGGAGATCTGGAACAGACGCACCATCACCGCAAACACTGCAACCTTCGACGCAGTCGCAAGGAACGCGGCCACCGGCGCCGGTGCACCTTCGTAGACGTCCGGCGTCCACAGGTGGAACGGCACCAGCGACAGCTTGAACGCCAGACCGATCAGCATCATGCCCAGGCCCAGTTGTGCCAGCGGGCTAGGCAGACCCGTCGCGGCCAGTGCCTGACCGATACCGGTGAAGCTCAGGGAACCGGCGTCAGCGTAGAGCAGGGCCATACCGAACAACAGGAACGCGGAACCGGCCGCCGACAGCACCATGTATTTGATGCCGGCTTCCAGCGAACGCTTGTTGAAGAAGGCGTAAGCCACCAGACCGTAAACCGGTACCGAGAGCAGTTCCAGACCGATGAACAAACCGGCCAGGTGCTGCGCGCTGACCAGAACCAGACCACCGGCGGCGGCCATCAGGATCAGCAAGTACAGTTCTTCACGGTTGCCCGGGTAACCCGAACCGCCATCACCCAGATAGGCGTGGGCGAGGGTGACGCAGGCGAGGGTGGCGACCAGGATCAGCGCCATGTACAGGCAGGCAAACGAGTCGATCTGCAGCAACGGGGTCACGGCCAGAGGCGCGACTTTCAGGGCTGGCAGGATCGACAACAGGGCCAGGTTCAGACCGGCGACC
>NZ_JBIVJB010000029.1:0-56650 GCF_044750025.1 Pseudomonas sp. NPDC088885
ATGGCTCCTTCTTCTCCAGGCATGGGCGGCGCTGCGGCGACCGCTGGTGCTGCCGGTGCCGCAGGCGCTGCGGCCAAGGCCGGCGGTGCTTCGAAATGGCTCGGCCCACTGGCCGGTATCGCTGCCGGTGGTCTGCTCGCTTCCATGTTCATGGGCGGCGGCTTCCAGGGCATGCAGATCTTCGACATCCTGATCATGGCCGTGATCGCGTTCGTGATCTTCCGCTTCATCGCCGCACGTCGACGCAAGCAGCAGGAGCACCTGGCTCCGGCCGGCGCACCAATGCAGCGTGAAGTGTTCGAGCAGAAGCCTGCCGGCATGGGTTCGATCTTCGGTGGTTCGGCTGCACCTGCTGCCGCCCGTCCGGTGATCAACGCGCCAGCCTGGTTCAACGAGCAGAACTTCCTTGAAGCTGCACGCAGCCACTTCCAGTCGCTGCAGCAGCACTGGGACGCCAACGAAATGGACAAGATCGCCGAGTTCGTAACCCCGCAAATGCTTGAATTCCTCAAGCGTGAGCGTGCGGATCTGGGCGACGCGTTCCAGTCGACCTACATCGACAACCTCCAGGTTCAACTGGATGGCGTGGATGACCGTGCCGACAAGACCATCGCCACCCTGACCTTCAACGGTGTGTCGAAGTCCTCGCGATTCGATCAGGGCGAAGTGTTCAGCGAAAGCTGGAACATGGAACGTCCGCAGGGCGAGAACCAGCCTTGGCTGGTCGCCGGTATCCGCCAGAACGGCTGATCCCCTCGCGCGGTTCACTTGCTGTAATAAAAAACCCCAGCCTCGGCTGGGGTTTTCTATTTCGCGGTTGCATCTATAGCGAGCT
The DNA here is from genome assembly GCF_044750025.1 of Pseudomonas sp. NPDC088885. Classification (NCBI taxonomy): domain Bacteria; kingdom Pseudomonadati; phylum Pseudomonadota; class Gammaproteobacteria; order Pseudomonadales; family Pseudomonadaceae; genus Pseudomonas; species Pseudomonas sp. NPDC088885. Next base: position 836 of record NZ_JBIVJB010000029.1, read on the forward strand.
ACTGTATAAACCGGCCCATATAAACCGCGCCATTCAAGCAAGAGGATCCCGGACGTGGAAGAAATCATCGAACAACTGCGCGAAGCCAACGAACCCGTACCGGTTCCATTGGAGTTGCCTGACGAAGACCAACTGGTGGAAGTCGAAGAAGAACTCTTCATCAACATCCCGTTTGTTTTCAAAGAATTTTTGCTGACCGTCAGCGATGTGGTCTACGGCAGCCTGGAACCGGTAACCGTCACCGACCCGCAGTCGCACACCTATTTGCCGGATGTTGCGGCCAATGCGTGGGACATCGGCGTACCGCGTGACCTCATCCCGATCTGCCAGGACGGTGAGAACTACTACTGCGTCGAAGAAGACGGCACCGTGGTGCTGTGGTCGGGCGAAGAAGAGCTGATCACCGAAGAGTCCTGGGAATCGGTGTGGCACTGGGCGCGGGACGTCTGGCTGGAAAGCTGATCGGCCAGCCGCCCCGGCCGGTCAATGCCCCGACGACTCTTTGTGGTTGTCGAGGGTTTCCAGCAGCGCCACCTGCATCCGCGTGTGCACGCGGATGAACCAGCGCCAGAGCAGCGCCGCCACGGCGGCCGCGACCACGGCGATGAGCATCAGCAACTTGTTGGTCGGCAAAATACTGGCCGACAAGGCTGACAACAGCAGGAAAATCACCAGCAGCGAGAGAATCGGGATCACTTCGGCGATCACCCGGCGCACTCGCTGTGTGTGACGCCCGGCCATCTCGGGTTTCACGCCCATCTCCGCCAGCAGCATCGACAGCGCCTTGAGCTTGCGATACGCGGCGATCAAGAACGGCAACGACACCAGCAGCGCCCCACCCCAGATCAACGCCTTCTGCCAGCTCGGATCGGCGATCCAGTCCTGCAGCCAGGTTGAAAGACGTTCAGCGAAGAATGCGCCGGTAAAGAAAATCGCGATCACCAGCGCCAGATTGACCCCGACTTGCAGCAGGATCTTGCGAATGATCGACGCCAGCATCGCGCCCTCGCCTTGCGGCTGAATGCTGCGCAGCCATTCACCATACATCCCCAGTACGCGTCCAAGACGCTTGGGCATCGCGCTCGACAGCTTGATCGACAGCGGATCCGCCGCGCGAATCAGGTATGGCGTCAGCAGCGTGGTGATCACCGAAACGGCCACGGCCACTGGATAGAGGAAGTTGCTGGTGACCTGCAAGGTCATGCCCAGCGCGGCGATGATGAAGGAAAATTCGCCAATCTGTGAAAGACCCATGCCCACGCGCAGTGAGGTGCGTCCATCATTGCCAGCGATAAAAGCGCCGAGGCCGCAGGACAACATCTTGCCGAGCACCACGGCGACAGTGATCACCGCGATCGGCCACGCGTATTGCAGCAGAATCATCGGATCAAGCATCAGGCCGATGGCGACGAAGAAGATTGCGCTGAACAGGTCGCGAACCGGCTCGATCAACCGTTCGATTTTCAGCAATTGCCGCGATTCAGCCATGATCGCGCCGATCAAGAAGGCGCCGAGCACCATGCTGTATTCGAGTTTGACCACCAGCAGGCAGAAGCCGAAACACAGGCCGAGCACGGTGATCAGCAGCATTTCATTGCTTTCGAACTTGGCCACATAAGCCAACAGGCGCGGCACCAGCAGAATGCCGATGACCAGCGCGACGATCATGAACAGCGACAGTTTGCCGACCGTGGAGAACACTTCGCCGGAGCTGACTGTGCCGCTGACGGCGATGCTCGACAGCAGCGCGATGATGCCAATGCCGAGAATGTCTTCGACGATCAGCACGCCGAAGATCAACTGCGCAAAGCGCTCGTTCTTCATCTTCAGATCATTGAGCGCCTTGACGATGATGGTGGTCGACGAGATCGCCAGAATCGCGCCGAGGAACAGCGAGTCCATGGTGTTCCAGTCGAACCAGCGGCCGATTTCGTAACCGATCCAGATCATCAGGACAATTTCGAGGAACGCCGCAATAAACGCGGTGGCGCCGACCTTGAACAACTTGCGCAGGCTGAACTCCAGCCCGAGGCAGAACATCAGGAAAATCACCCCCAGCTCGGCGAGGGTCTTGATGGTTTCTTCGTCGTGGATCAGGCCGAACGGCGGCGTGTGCGGGCCGATGATGAAACCGGCGACGATATAGCCGAGCACCACCGGTTGCTTGAAGCGGTGGAACAACACGGTCACCACACCCGCGACCAACATGATCACTGCCAGATCCTGAATAAAACTGATGGCATGCATGGCGTGGGCTCCTTGAAGGACGAGGCTCGCAGTCAGACGTCAGAAAAGTCTGAGCGAGCGAAGTAAAAATCCGCTTTTCGTGTGGGAATTGCCCTTGAGAGGGGCTTTTGCAGGTTAACACCGCGACTTGCGGCTGGAAGGCGGTGCAATATATGGAAACAGATCGATCCCGGCGTGACGGCGGCCCGTCGCCCGGCGTCCCGATAACGGTGCTTTTGAAAAGCGACCAGGCACCCGCAGAGGTGCTTCCAGAATTCAGCCTTGATCCGTGAGAACGTTATGGAACCCGGAAACGCCCAGCTGTCGATGACGGTACTGATGACCCCCGACATGGCCAACTTCTCTGGCAATGTCCACGGCGGCACCCTGCTCAAATACCTCGACGAAGTGGCCTACGCCTGCGCGAGCCGTTATGCCGGCCGTTACGTGGTGACGCTGTCGGTGGATCAGGTGATTTTCCGCGAGCCGATCCATGTCGGCGAACTGGTGACCTTCCTCGCCTCGGTCAACTACACCGGCAATACCTCGATGGAAGTCGGCATCAAAGTGGTGACCGAAAACATCCGCGAACGCTCGGTGCGCCACACCAACAGCTGCTTTTTCACCATGGTCGCGGTCGATGACCAGCGCAAGCCGGCCGCCGTGCCGCCGCTGCAACCGCAGAACAGTGAAGACAAGCGTCGGTATATGCAGGCGCAGCAGCGTCGGCAGATTCGTCAGGAGCTGGAGAAGCGCTATCAGGAGATCAAGGGCGACGCTTGATCAGCCTTTGGATTGATGTTGTTGGGTCTGTCGCTTTCGCGAGCAAGCCCGCTCCCACATTGGTTTTGTGTACGCCACAGATCCAATGTGGGAGCGGGCTTGCTCGCGAATGGGGGCAACGCGGTCTTACAAACTGATCGCCGTCGCCTCGAATTTCACCCGCGGATGCGCGATCCGATCCTGCGCCCGCACCAGCTGCAGCTCGTAACTGGCACACGCCTGGGTCTCCAGCAACACTTCATGCACCGCCGCCGCCGTGAATTCAAACGCCGCCACCAGGCTACCACCCAACAGCACCCGCGCCAGAAACAGGCCGGACGTCAGATCGCCCACGCCCACCGGCTGACGCGGAAACGCCAGCAGCGGACGACGCAGATGCCAGCTGCCTTCAGCCGTCACCAGCAACATCTCGAAGCCATCCGCCGGTTTGCCCGGATAATCCAGATGTTTGACCAGCACGGCCTTCGGCCCACGCGCCAGCAGTGCCCGTGCCATGGCCAGGCAATCAAACAGCGACTGCGGTTTACGCCCGGAAAAGCTGTCCAGCTCCAACTGGTTCGGGCACATGATGTCGGCCACGGCCGCCGCTTCTTCCAACAGGAAGTCGCTGACCTCGGTCGGCACGCTGCAACCCTTCTCGGGATGGCCCATCACTGGATCACACAGATACAGAGCCTTCGGGTTGACCGACTTGATGCGCTCTACGCCGCTGAGAATCGCCCGGCCCTGCGCCGCGCTGCCGAGATAACCGGACAGCACCGCATCGCAGTTGCCCAACTCGCCAATCGCGGCAATGCCTTCGACCAGCTCGGGAATCTGCTGCGGCGCCAGCACTTCACCAGTCCACTGGCCATACTGAGTGTGGTTGGAAAACTGCACCGTGTTCAGCGGCCAGACGTTGACGCCGACCCGCTGCATCGGAAAAACCGCAGCGCTGTTGCCGGCGTGGCCGAACACCACGTGGGACTGAATGGCGAGCAGATGAGGCGTACGTTTCATTCGGGGCATTCCGTAAAACGATTGAAATTCAAGCCGCGCAGTATGCGACGAAACGCAGCCTGTACGACAGACCGGCGACGCAGTTAAGCTGACGCTATCTTTTGGAGTTTGATGTTGATGCTGACCCTCGAAAACATCTTCGTGCTGATGCTGTTCGCCGTGGCCGGCGCGTGGCTGTGGCACAACCACGGCTTGCGCGAGCGCGCGCTGGCGCGGGTCAAACAGCATTGCATCAACGTCGGCGTCGAGCTGCTGGACGGTAACGTCGCGCTGAAAAAGATCGGTTTGATCAAGGACGCCAACGGTCGCCGACGGCTGGCGCGGGTCTACAACTTCGAATTCACCGTGACTGGCGAATCCCGGCATAACGGCACGATTACCCAGTTTGGTGCGCACAGTGCGCAGATTGAGCTGGCGCCCTACCCGGCACCGTTCGACGATACGCCGCCGGTGGTTGAGGTACAGCGGCCGCGGGCGGAAGTTATCGAGCTGAGCCAGTGGAGGCAGGAACATACCAAGTGGAAGCCTTAAAGATCAAAAGATCGCAGCCTTCGGCAGCTCCTACATGGGATTTATGTACACCTTGTAGGAGCTGCCGAAGGCTGCGATCTTTTGATCTAACCCTCCCGACACCCCGATAACCCCCGCTGCAACGCCTCAACATCCAGCACCTCACCGAAGATCAGCTCGATCCGCGAATCCCTCCGCCACTCACTGACCTGCCAATTCAACTCGGCATTATCCAAAGCATTCGCAGACAACCAGCCCTCCGCGCTGTGGATAACCAGTTTCGCCCGCTGCCAATTGAGGCTGGCCAGCCAGTCAGCAATGCGCTGCTTGTTGAATATCTGCCCCGGATGCCAACGCCAGCCAATGCTCCAGCCGCCCTCCTGCGCCTGACTCAGGCAAATCGGCAGCGTCGGATCGCTCCAGACGGCCGGCATCTGCCCTAATCCCTTGGGTACGACCAAGTTATCCACACCCTTGACCGCTTGCGCGCCCATACCCGGCAATTCGCTGAGCGATAGCTGCGCTTGTTGCGTCCAGATCAGCTTGATCGGCGGCAACTGACTGGCGATTCGCGCCCTTGCCGCGTCATCCAGGTTTTCAGCCTTGTTCAACAGCAACAGGCCTGCGCTCTCCAACGCTTCCCGCTGCGCTGCCGGCAACGCTTTCCCCGCGTGGAGCGCCTGAGCATCCAGCACCAACACACAGGGCTGCACCGCCAACACACCCAGCCATGGCGCCTCATTTAACTGTTTGAGCAACTGCGCCGGGTGCCCCAGTCCAGACGGTTCGATAAACAATCGATCGGGTTTGGCCTTACGCAACAAACGCCCGAGGCCGATCTGAAACGGCGCGCCATTGACGCAACACAAGCAGCCCCCGGCCACTTCGCCCAGTGCGATACCATCGGTGTGGCTGGTCAGCAGCGCGGCGTCGAGGCCGATCTGGCCGAATTCATTGATCAGCACTGCCCAACGCTCGCCCTCTGGCCGCTGGGCCATGAGCTGGCGAATCAGGCTGGTCTTGCCGGCGCCCAAAGGGCCAGCAATGACATGGGTAGGAATGTTCTGCAACATGGCCGGGAGTTTTCTTGGGAGATTCGAAGATGCGTTGGATGGGATGGTCGTTGCTGTTGGCGCTGCTGTCGAGCGAAGCGTGGGCTCAGGCCTGCGTGGTGCACAGTCAGGGCGAGCGGCTCGACGTCAAAGTCTGTCAGCAGAACCGCAACATTCCGCAGAAACTGTTCAACGATGGCTTCTGCCAACCGACGCTGGCCGGGCAGAAAGTCGAGGTGCAGTACGTCGATCAGTGCCCGAGCGGTGCCTTCGGTGTGTGCAGCAACGCGCAAGTCACCAATATGCCTTATCACCAGGACATCCACTATTACGGCGTCGCCACCGATGCCGCATATTTAAAGCCGTATTGCGAAGGCCAGAGCCAAGGGTCGTGGCTCAAGCCTTAACCGAGCCAGTCGAGGGTCAGTATCAAACGACGCTCGCCGGCGGCCAATTGCGGCGAGCGATGAATCAGACCAAAACCTTCATTGCCGTGCCATTTCTCGCCTTTCAATAGCGCAACGTCGCCGCTGTTGAGTTGCTGGATTTGCGCTTGGGGTTCGGCGTTGGCCTGCCCCAGTTGCTGGCGATCCATCGTGCCTTCCTTCAGCCATTGGCTGCCGACGCCGGCGTAGGTGGTGATCAGCCGCACCGGCACGTGATCAACGTGGAATCGCGGGCACATGGCTTTATCGAGCACCCGCAGGCGCAGGCCGATGCGCTTGGCGCCCAGCAAACAGGCGAAGGCGCTGACCAGCCATTTCAGGTCAGCGATAAAGCCTTCGTAACCTTCCAGATCACGGAAGCCTGAGGCCAACCCGGTCAGGTCAGGCTCGGCATCCTCTTTCGCCAGCTCCAGGCATAACGATTCCGCCAAGGGTTCGTTGAGCGATAGCAGTAACTGAGCGAAATCGCTGATGTGCAACGGCAATTGCCGCTGCCACACGGCGAGGTTGGTGTCGTCCTGGAGGATTTTCGTCAGCGTTTCAGGTGTCGGCCCTTGGTGTTGATGGCGCGTACGGTTTTGCATGAGTTTGAGGGCGAGCATCAGGCAGCCTCTTCATGCCAAGGGCCGAACGGATCCGCCAGCAATCGCCAGCCTTCTACACCGAGGGCCATTTCTTCATCGGTGAGCAGGCAGTCGTCCAATTCGTCGGAGAGCTGTAGGAAATCGATGTTCTGACCGATGAACACCAATTCCTGGCGGCAATCTCCTACGCTCGGTATCCAGTTTTCCATGATCGCGGCGGTACTTTCCTGATCCTGCGGCCACTGGTTTTTCGGCACGAAACGCCACCAGCGCCCGGCAAAACCGTAGCGCATCAAGCCGCCGGCCTGCGACCAGCTACCGGCGTCTGTGGGTTTGCTCGCCAGCCAGAAGAAACCTTTGGAGCGCAGCAGTTTGCCGTTCAGCCATGGGCGATCGATGAAGCTGAAGAAGCGTTGCGGGTGAAAGGGTCTGCGCGCGCGATAGGCTGTGGAAGCGATGCCGTATTCATCGGTTTCCGGAACGTGCTCACCGCGTAATTCCTGCAGCCAGCCCGGTGCTTGCGCGGCTCTGTCGAAATCGAAGCGACCGGTGTTGAGGATCTTCTCCAACGGCACTTCGCCCATGACCATCGGAATGATTTCGGCTTGGGCGTTGAGGCGTTTGAGGATGGCGATCAATTCCTCACGCTCGGGCTGGCTGATCAAGTCGATCTTGCTGATCAACAGCACGTCGGCGAACTCGATCTGTTCGATCAACAGGTCGGTGATCGAGCGCTCGTCTTCCTCGCCGAGAATTTCGCCACGGGAGGCGAGGCTTTCCGCCGCCTGGTAGTCCGTCAGGAAATTCACACCGTCGACTACAGTGACCATGGTGTCGAGACGCGCGATGTCGGAGAGGCTTTGCCCGTGTTCATCGCGGAAGGTGAAGGTTTCAGCGACCGGTAACGGCTCGGAGATGCCGGTGGATTCAATCAGCAAATAGTCGAAGCGCCCTTCCCGGGCGAGTTTGCTGACTTCTTCGAGCAAGTCTTCGCGTAACGTACAGCAGATACAGCCGTTGCTCATTTCGACTATTTTTTCTTCTGCGCGGTTTAAGCTGACATCACGCTGGACTTCGCTGCCATCAATGTTGATCTCGCTCATATCATTGACGATGACTGCGACGCGAAGGCCCTTTCGATTACGTAGTACGTAATTCAAAAGTGTACTTTTTCCTGCGCCCAAGAATCCTGAAAGTACGGTGACGGGCAATTCGGCTGACATTGGATAATCCTCATAGGAAGGCAGCCGATTGACGCTTTTACTAGCGCTTGGCGTTTTGAAGCTTCATACGAGGGTTTCGTTGAAGCTAAACGCTTGAAATCGGCCTGCTCAGGCTCAGTTATTATTTATGTTATAGTATAACAACACAAATAAACCAGCCTTGCTCTTGTCCTGAGCGATAAACAGCAGGAAGGTGAGCCCATCCCACACCCGGAATTGGTAATGAAAACTGCGCTGAAATGCTCGTTGTTGAGCCTTGGATTGCTGATTGCTGGCAATGCGTCGGCGCAGTCGCCGACGCTGGCCAGCTGCACACGTAGCGCTAATCTGCTGGCGTGCATCGATGCCGAGGGCAATGCGTATAGCGTCAACACTGTCGGCAATACGCTTTACCTGCGTGGATTTGAAAAGATTGGGCAGCGTTATTGGGCGCAAACCAACAGTCGCTTTGGCCAACTGACATTCTTCACCGGTGTCGCCTCTGATGGCGAAGCGTGGGTTGGCTACACCCGCCGCGTCGGCTGGACGACCATTAATCGCTTCTCCAGCTCGGGCGGCAGCAGTGCGAAATTCACTTGCAGCCGAATCGTCGGCTGCTAAACCTGCGCTTTATGCTGCTCCTGTCGCCAGGCGAGATAGCTGTCGATCGGTGGATTTTTCTCAAAGTAGCGCTGTAATCCCTCAAACAAACCATCCGCCACGGCCTGTTGATGCCGCGCCGTGACCAGTCGCTGACTGTCGCGCACGTTGGAAATGAAGCCGGTTTCCACCAGAATCGACGGCACATCGGGCGACTTCAACACGGCAAATCCAGCCTGTTCCACGCGCTTCTGATGCAGCGTAGTGATACCGGCCAGACTGCCCAGCACGGTGTTGCCCAGTTGCAGACTGGCGGCGATCGTCGCGTTCATCGACATATCAAGAATCACCCCGGCGAGCATTGGATCTTTGTCCTTGAGATTGAGCAGGCTGGTAGCGCCAAGTAGATCCGCGCCGTTCTCCCGCTGCGCCATAAAGCGCGCCGTCGCCGATGTCGCACCACCTTCAGACAAGCAATACACAGAGGCGCCGGAGGCTGTCAGCCGTGGCGCCGCATCGGCATGCACCGAGATAAACATGTCGGCTTTATGCTGACGGGCAATCTCCACGCGCTTTCGTAAAGGCACGAAGAAGTCGTCATTGCGCACCAGTTTTACGTCGAATCCTTTTTCCTTTTTAAGGCGTTTGGCGAGTAGCTGAGCGATGGAAAGCACCACATCTTTCTCCCGCTCACCTTTCGCGCCGACCGCTCCGGGGTCCTTTCCGCCGTGTCCTGGATCGACGACTACGATGATGTCGCGCTTGGGATGAGCGCCGATCTTGGGTGTTTCACGTGGAACCATTGTGGTCACTGGCGACGTTTTCGCAGTGACTAAATCCAGAACCAACCGATGACTTTGGCCATCCTGCGGCGCCAAAAGGAAGCTGTTCAGCAGCACTGGATTGCTCAGATCGAGAACTATCCGCGTGTCTCCCTGACCAAAAGGCCCGGATCGAATCGACCGGATCACCGTGCCATTCAACGCCAACTCGCTGAAATCCCCGCTCAGATTTGCGCCGGACACATCGATGATTAGCCGTTCTGGAGCACTGAGCGTGAAGGTCTTGTAGCGCACAGGCCCGCTCAAATCGAAGACCAATCGCAGCTTTTCATCAGAACGCCACAGCCGCGCGTTGCGAATTTGCGCGGCCGAAACACTGAACGGAATGGCGAAGGCAGCGCTCGCAAGAATCAAATTGAGCAGATGGCGTCTGTGCATATGAAAACCTGTTCATGAAAAAGGCATCGTGGATTGCATTGTTATAATGTAACATCCAATTCATTCAACACGATGGTTCCGAACATGAATTCGCTGACACTTCCGGATATCGCCGCGCAGTCCGCTCGCCAAGCCTTGCCCCTCGAATGGGTGGGCATGCACGGCATCGCATTACCTGTTTTATTGGAAGGCCAACGCTTGAGTGCGAAGGCTGATGCGGGAGTGAGTCTGGATGACGGAGAGGCTCGCGGGATTCACATGTCACGCCTCTATCTGGCGCTGGAAGCGCTGGAACAGCAGAGCCTTTCCCCCGCTCTGCTACACCAGGTGCTCAAACGTTTTCTGGATAGCCACGAAGGTTTATCCAACTGCGCCTACTTGAATATCCACACCGATTTACTGCTGAAACGCCCTGCGTTGATTAGCCCATTAGCCGGATGGAAATCCTATCCAGCGACCATTTCAGCCAGTCTGAAAAACAAGATGTTCCACGTGGAACTCAAAATAGAAGTGCCCTACTCCTCAACCTGCCCGTGTTCAGCAGCCTTGGCTCGACAGTTAATCCAGCAACAATTCGTCGATGACTTCGCCAATAAAGCCCTTCAGCACGCAGACATTCTGGCCTGGCTCGGCTCGACCCAAGGCATCATCGCCACACCTCACAGCCAACGCAGCACCGCACAACTGCATGTGCACCTCGACGAATTCATCGACGAGTTACCGCTGAGCGCGATCATCAACGATGCCGAAGCCGCCCTAGGCACCGCCGTACAAACCGCCGTAAAACGCGCCGACGAGCAAGCCTTCGCCCTCGCCAACGGGCAGAACCTGATGTTCTGCGAAGACGCCGCCCGCCGATTGAATCTCGCCCTTCGCCGGACACCGGGCGTTAACCAATTCCATCTGCGAGTGATCCACGCAGAAAGTCTTCACGCCCACGACGCCGTCGCCGAAAGCCACTGGCAGCGTGAGCAAGCATGATCCGCTGCCAATCCCTGAGCTGGGGCGCACCCGGTCAACCGCTGACCACCCCCCTGAATCTAGAGCTGGAAAGCGGCACTCTCACAGCCATCATCGGTGCCAACGGCTGTGGCAAAAGCAGCCTTCTGAAAGTCATCGCCGGCCTGCAAAAACCTTTGGCAGGCAAAGTCAGCCTGAGTGTTCCACGTCAAAGCGGCTTGTCGTTCCTGCCCCAACAACAGCACCTTGACCGCCAATTCCCCATCAGCCTCGAGGAACTGATCGCCGCTGGTTTCTGGGGACGCCGACTCTCAACCCAACTGCGCGCACAACGCCTGAAAGACGCACTGGAAAACTGGCACCTCAGCGGACTCGAACAGCGTCCGCTCATGGCCCTCTCCGGCGGCGAATTACAACGCGCCCTGCTCGCTCGTTTGAGCCTGACCGATGCCCCGGTTCTGCTCCTCGACGAACCCCACGCCGCCCTCGATGAACTCGGCCAACAATTGCTCTGGCAACACATCCATGCCTGGCATAACCAAGGTCGAACCATCGTCGTGGTCTGCCACGACCTCGCCGCCGTACGCCAACACATTCCGCACACCTTGCTGATCAAAAACCGCGAATGCGTATTCGGCGCCAGCGTCGAACTGATCCAGCAAACCCCTCACACGCAGGTGGCCTGATGCTCGCCGTCGCCCACTTATGGCAACCCTTCAACGAGTTCGTGTTCATGCGCCGCGCCCTGCTCGGCGGCCTGGTCTTGGCGTGCAGCACGGCACCCCTCGGCGTGTTTTTGATCCTGCGACGAATGAGCCTGATCGGTGACGCCGTCGCCCACGGCATCCTCCCCGGCGCCGCGCTGGGATTCTGGTTCGCCGGCCTGAGCCTGCCCGCGCTCACACTCGGAGGTCTGGGCGCCGGTCTGAGCATGGCCGGACTCGCCGCATGGATCACCCGCCGCACCGGTCTGCGCGAAGACGCCAGCCTCGCCGCGATCTACCCGATCTCCCTCGCCAGCGGTGTGCTGATTCTCGGCATCGCCGGCAAACGCCTCGACCTGCTTCATCTGCTGTTCGGCTCAGCATTGGCCGTCGACGGCCCGACCCTCACCGGCATGTTGTGGGTCTCGGGATTCAGCCTGATCGCCATGGCGTTGATCTACAAACCGCTGCTGCTCGACACCCTCGACCCGCTGTTCCTGAGAACCGTCAGCCGCCTCGGCCCACTCGCCCACGGCGTGTTCCTGACGCTGGTGGTGCTCAATCTGGTGATCGGTTTCCAGGCCATCGGCGCGCTGATGGTCGTCGGACTGATGATGCTTCCCGCCGCTGCCTCGCGATTCTGGAGCCGCCGTTTACCGATCCTGATCGCCATCGCCGCCTTCATCGGTTGCCTCTCGGTGTGGTTCGGTTTGCTCCTGTCGTTCTACTACTCGCTGCCAAGCGGCCCGGCCATCGTGCTGGTCGCAGGCGTCGGCTATCTGCTGTCGGTGGTGTTCGGGCCGGTTCACGGTCTGCTGCGCCGCCCGCCCTTGCTCACATCCCAATGAGGTGTTTCCCGATGCGCGCTCTACTCGTGTTGTTCAGTCTGCTGCTGTCGATGTCATTGTCGGCGGCAGAAAAATTACCGGTGGTGACCAGCTTCAGCATTCTCGGCGACATGGTGCATCAGGTCGGCGGCGAGCATATCCAGATCACCAACATGGTCGGCCCGGACGCCGACGCGCACACTTACGAGCCGACGCCGGACGATGCCAAAGCGTTGCTCGGCGCCAAACTGATCATCAAGAACGGCCTCGGTTTCGAGCCGTGGCTGGATCGACTGGTCACCAGCACCGAGACCAAAGCCACGGTCATCAGTGCCAGCCATGGCGTGATTCCACGCTCGCTGGATGAGGACGGCGAAACCGTTCCCGACCCGCACGCCTGGCACAATCTGGCGAACACCGAGTTGTACATTGCCAACATCACCAAGGCGCTGATCGCTGCCGACCCGGCGAACAAGGCCGACTACCAACGCAACAGCCAAGCCTATCTGAAGCAGATCTACGCCCTGCTCGCCGAAGCCAAAAGCAAACTCGGTTCGCTGCCGCCGGGCAATCGCAAGATCGTCACCAGCCACGATGCCTTCGGTTATCTCGGTCAGGCCTATGGCATCGACTTTATGGCGCCACAGGGTTTGTCCACCGAGCGTGAACCCTCGGCCGCTGAAGTCGCTGCGCTGATCACCCAGATTCGTCAGGCCAAGGTCAAAGCGGTGTTCATGGAAAACATCAAGGACGCTCGCTTGCTCAAGCAGATCGCTGATGAAAGCGGCGCGCACATCGGCGGCACGTTGTACTCCGACGCCCTCGCCGCCAGCGGCCCGGCCAGCACCTTCACCGGCCTGTTCGAATACAACCTCAACACCCTTTACGACGCGCTGAGCAAACCATGATCCGCAAGAATCCTTCAGGTGATTTACCGCAAATCGCCGAGTCGGCTTACGTCGATAAAACCGCGATCATCTGCGGCAAAGTTGTGATTGGCGAGAACGTCTTCGTCGGCCCCTACGCGGTGATCCGCGCCGACGAAGTGGACGCCTCGGGCGAGATGGAGCCGATCACCATCGGCGCCAATTCGAACATTCAGGACGGCGTGGTGATTCACTCAAAATCCGGTGCGTCGGTGACCATCGGCGAGTTCAGTTCCATCGCCCACCGCTCGATCGTGCATGGCCCATGCGTGGTCGGCGACCGCGTGTTCATCGGTTTCAACAGCGTGCTGTTCAACTGCATCGTCGGCAACGGTTGCGTGGTACGGCACAACTCGGTGGTCGATGGTCGCGATTTGCCGGACGCGTTCTACGTGCCCTCCACCACCCGCATCGGCCCGAACACCGACCTCTCCTTATTCCCACCGGTGAGCGTCAGCGCTTCGGAGTTTTCCGAAGACGTGGCGCGCACCAATGTCGATCTGGTGCGCGGCTACAAAGCCTTGCAGAACGAGTTCTGAAACCATGAGCAGCGTGCTGATTCGCAACGCCAGGCTGGTCAACGAAGGACGCGAGTTTGACGGCGATCTGTTGGTCAGCAACGGGCGCATCGTCAAAATTGCGCGAAGCATTGAAGGTGAAAACGCCTCAGTGGAAATCGACGCCAATGGCCAATGGTTACTGCCGGGGATGATCGATGATCAGGTGCATTTCCGTGAACCGGGTGCGCCGGCCAAGGGCAGCATTCACACCGAGTCGCGCGCGGCGGTCGCCGGTGGCATCACCAGCTTCATGGACATGCCCAACACCAACCCGGCCACCCTCACCCTCGAAGCACTGGCGGATAAAAAGCGTCGGGCGGCGATCAACTCGGTGGCCAATTACGGATTTCACTTTGGCGTGAGCCGGGACAATCTCGATACGGTGGCTGCGCTCAATCCGTGTGAAGTGGCCGGGGTGAAAGTGTTCATGGGCGCGTCGACCGGCAACATGCTGGTGGATGATCCGCAGATCCTTGAGCGACTGTTCGCCGAAGTGCCGACCATCCTGCTGGCGCATTGCGAACACACGCCGAGCATCGACGCTAACGCGGCCAATCTGCGCGAGCTGTTCGGCGATCGTATTCCGCCTGCCGCTCACCCGCTCATTCGTAATGCCGAGGCGTGTCATCGATCCTCATCACTGGCGGTGGAGCTGGCGAAACGTCACGGCACACGCCTGCACGTTTTGCACCTGACCACCGCGCGAGAGTTGGCGTTGTTTGAGGACAAACCGTTGGCGCAGAAACGCATCACCGCTGAAGTGTGTCTGCATCATTTGTTGTTCGATGACCGCGACTATCCAAGGCTCGGCAACCTGATCAAGTGCAACCCGGCGATCAAAACCCAAGCGGATCGCGACGCACTGCGCGAAGCGTTGAACAGCAATCGGCTGGACGTTATTGGCAGCGATCATGCACCGCATACCTGGGAAGAAAAGCAGCGGCCTTACGCACAGGCGCCGTCGGGATTGCCACTGGTGCAGCATGCGTTGCCAGCGCTGATGGAGTTGGTGGCAGATGGGGTTTTGCCGGTCACGACGTTAGTGGCGAAGACCAGCCATCGCGTCGCGGATCTGTTTGCGATTCCGGATCGTGGCTATTTGCGTGAAGGGTATTGGGCGGATCTGGTGTTGGTTGAAGCGCAGAGGCTGGAGGTCGATCGGCAGCCGATTCTGTCGCAGTGCGGATGGACGCCGTTTGCCGGGCGCAGTTTTCGGCATCGGGTGAATGCGACGATTGTGTCGGGGCAGATTGCGTGGCGGGAGGGACGGGTGAATGAGGGGTGTCGCGGGCTAGCGCTGAGGTTTATGCGCTGACTGTTAGGACGCCTTCGCGAGCAAGCCCGCTCCCACACTTGGAATGCATTCCAATGTGGGAGTGGGCTTGCTCACGAAGCTTTTAAGCTCTTGGTTTCACAGCGCCGCAATCCTGGCCGAGCCAAACCGCACGGGTTTCCAGACTGCCCTTCTGGTTGATCCCGATCGCATTGAACGTGCCGTTCGCCACCGTGGTGAATTCACGATCACTGAGGAACGTCGCCACGCCGGTGCCCTGTGCTTTCGGGCAGCTGAAGCGGAATTTCCACTGGTTGCCGGTGCGATCGGTGATCTGCTGTTTGCAGCCCGACTGCGGGTCGGCCAATGGAATATCGTTGGTCGCCACCTGCTCTGGCGTCAGGCAGGCGCGGATGCCTTTGCCGCCGATATTGATGCCGTTTTTCTCCAGCGCCGCGCGCTGTTGCGGGGTCATCTGCCCTTGCAGTTGACCGAGGATCGATTGCACATCCATAGGCTGGTCATCGACCTTGACGTTGCTCGATGTCATTTCCCACAGACCCGGCTGCAGCATCTGCGCCTGAGCAACCACCGGCAAAGCCAAACCCAGACCCAGCGCCAAACCCAGCAGACGAACGTTCATCGAAAAACTCCTGATCAGTAGTGGCCGTTAGACGTCGGCCGATTGCTTCGGTTCATGCACCAATTAAATAGCGACAATCGCGACAGAACATGGTCTGTTAAGCATTGAATCTTCCGGAGCAAGGCTGCCCCATGGATTATTTTGGACCGCACATTTTCGGTTACCTGATCGCCCTGATACACACCCTCGGCTTGATCGCCGCCCTTCACGCGGTGCTCACCGTGCGCACGGCTCAAGGCTCGATCGCCTGGGCATTGTCGCTGATCTTTATTCCCTACCTCACGCTAATTCCGTACCTGGTGTTCGGCCGCAGCACGTTTGATGGTTACATCAAGGCACGGCGCCAGGCCAACGAACAAATGCGTCAGGCCATTTCCGAGCTGAACTGGCGCCCTTGGGTGGAAGAAGCCCTGACTGCGCGCGCCTCGAATGCCTACGCCTCACTGCGGGCGATGCCCAAGCTTGGGCGCATGCCGTGTCTGGCGAACAACGAAGTGCAGCTGCTGATCAACGGCACCGCGACGTTCGAGTCGATTTTCCACGCCATCGAGCAGGCGAAGGAAGCGGTGCTGATCCAGTTTTTCATCATCCACGATGACCGCCTCGGCCAGCGCCTGCGTGATCTGCTGCTGAAGAAGGCTGCCGATGGCGTGACCATTCACCTGCTCTACGACCGCATCGGCAGCCATGCCCTGCCCCACAGTTACGTGCAGGCGCTGCGTGATGGCGGTGTCGAGGTCAAAGCTTTCGCCACGCGCAGCGGCTGGCTCAACCGCTTTCAGGTCAACTTCCGTAACCACCGCAAGATCGTCGTGGTCGATGGCGTGGTCGGTTTCGTCGGTGGGCACAACGTCGGCGATGAATACATGGGCGAAAAACCACCGCTGGCACCGTGGCGCGATACCCACGTCAAAGTCCGCGGCCCGGTAGTGGCATGCATGCAGGAGTCGTTTGCCGAAGACTGGTTCTGGGCCGCACGCACCCTGCCGCCGCTGATCCTGCCGGATGAATACCCCGAAGACGGCGTGCTCTGCCAATTGCTCGCCAGCGGCCCGGCCGATGCGTACGAAACCTGCTCGCTGTTTTTCGTCGAAGCGATCCATGCGGCGACAGAACGGGTGTGGATCACCAGCCCGTATTTCATCCCCGATGAAGCGGTTTTCGCCGCGTTAAGACTGGCGGTGCTGCGCGGTGTCGATGTGCGTTTGCTGCTGCCTTCGCGCCCCGACCACCGCATCGTCTACGCCGCTTCCAGCCTTTATGCCTTCGAAGCGGTGCGCGCCGGCGTGCGGGTGTTCCGTTACCGTCCCGGGTTTCTGCATCAGAAAGTGGTGTTGATCGACAGCGAAATCAGCGCGATCGGCAGCGCCAATCTGGACAACCGTTCGTTCCGGCTGAATTTCGAAGTGATGTTGCTGACGGTCGACAGTGCGTTCGCCGCCGACGTGGAACAGATGCTCAACGACGACTTCGCGCAGTCTGATGAAGTCGCCAAAGAAGAAAGCCGGGAGATCCACCGCCTGCAACAACTCGGCATGCGGATCGCCCGGCTTATTTCACCGATCCTTTAAAAGTCCCTCTCCCTAAGGAGAGGGAAAGATTCAGGGGTTATAGATGTCGTCGCGTGTCCATGGCAGTTCGTGGCTGCCATCCGGATGTGCTTTCACCGCGAGGATCTGGTGCAGATTGATCCAGCCGCGCGCGAAGGCGTAAGCACAGCCGGCCAGGTACAAACGCCAGATGCGCAACGCCTGATCCGGCACCAGTTTGCCCGCAGCTTCGAGATTGTCCTCGAGCCGTTCGCTCCAGTGATCCAGTGTGCGCGCGTAGTGCAGGCGCAGGCTTTCGACGTCGACAATCTCCAGCCCCGCTTCGCTGATCTCCGCCGAGATCATCGACAGGTGCGGCAGCTCGCCGTTGGGGAATACGTATTTCTCGATAAAGTCGCCGGCGCCGCGTCCCACCGGACGGCCATCCGTGTGTTTGGCGGTGATGCCGTGGTTCATCACCAGACCGCCCTCCTTCACCGCGCCGAACAGGGTTTTGCAGTACTCGGCGAGATTGGCGTGGCCGACATGCTCGAACATGCCGACGCTGACCACCTTATCGAAACGGCCATCCTGCGGCAGGTCGCGATAGTCGAGCAGTTGCAGTTCGACCTGGTCTTCGAGGCCCTCGGCTTTTACTCGCTCGCGCGCCAGTTCCAGTTGTTCTTTGCTCAAGGTGATGCCGAAGACTTTCGCGCCGAATTCGCGTGCGGCAAAACGTGCCAGCCCACCCCAGCCGCAGCCGACATCCAGCAAGTATTCGCCCGGCTGCAAACGTAGCTTGCGGCATAAATGGCGGAATTTGGCTTGCTGCGCCTGCTCCAGAGTTTCGCTGCCCGTTTCGAAATACGCGCAGGAATACGCCATGTCGCTGTCCAGCCAGAGCTGGTAAAACGCGTTGGACAGGTCGTAGTGGTAGGAAATGGCTTTGGCGTCGGTTTCCTTGTCGTGCAAGGCCCGCACCGGCTGATTATCGTCATCGTCACCAAGCAATGCGTTGCTCAATTCGTCGCAAACCCGGATGACCTCGCTGATCGAGCCCTCCAGTTCGAGCTTGCCTTCAACGAATGCCGCTCCGAGCGCATCGAGGCTTGGATGAGTGAACTGGGTGACCATCTGCGGGTCCTTGACCACGATGGTGACGCTGGGCGCCGGCCCCAAATTGAACTCATGGCCGTCCCAGAGTCGCAAGCGAAGCGGTAGCTGCAGATTCTGTAAGGCCGGTGGAAGTTGCGCGAGCATGGAAAATCCCCCTTGTTTCAGACCGTCAGATCTGAGGGTAGACCATCCTTGAAAAATAGCAGGCTATCGATTTAATTAGCCAAAACTATCGTTGCAGACGCTCCAGCAAGCCATCCTGAACCCACTGTTTCAACCACGTAACAGCTTGCAGCGGCGCGCCCTCACCATAGATGACTGCTAACGCTTCGCACAGTTCGGAGAAACTCCAGCCTTCGTTCAACAACCCGTTCAATGCATTCGCTTCAGCGCTATCCAGACTGCGATAGTTGCAGACCAAGTCGTGACGCCAGATCACGCAGACCTGGGGTGTTTCGAGTGCAACGCTGTGCGGGAAATCCGCTTCATCCTTTACCGAGCGCCAAATCGCGACGCTATTGAATTCACACGCCAGCCATTGCAGCGAAGGCGTCGGTTTGAACCGCAAGGTCGGCCACTCTTCCGGCGCCAGTGTCGCCATCGCATTGATCGTCAGCGGCGCGCCGGCCGGGGAATCGAACGCCAGGGTGAACGCCCATTCGAGTGCGGCCAGTTCCGCCAGCGGCGCGCTTTGCTCGGGCACCAGATGCTCGCGGATAAACGCTTCAAAACCTTTACCCAGCCAACGCAGACTGTAATGCGCCGACGGATAGTGGCGAATGTACGCGGTGGCGAGCAGATCGAATTCTTCATCGCCCATCCAATAATGAATGGCCGGGAAATCGTGGGTCAGCACTTCCAGCAAACGCGCCGCGTAAGCGTTGTGATAAATCGCCAAACCAGTACCGACATCGAGCGTCGGCCCACCGATCAGGCTGTCGGCCAAGGCCTGATCGGCCGGCGCGGCATCCAGCAGAAACGCTTCGAACGCCAGTTGCCATTCCTTCAAGCGCATTGCTGTCTCCCGGCCAGAACCGTGTCACCCAACTCGCGGGCCTTGTGCAGCTCGGCGAGCAGCTCTTCGAACGGCGGGAAATGATCGTCGCGTTCCAGCAACGTCGCCACCGGGCCGATGTGTTCCAGCGTGCGTTGATACAGCGCCCAGACCGGATCGCTCACCGGATGGTCGTGGGTGTCGATGACGTAATCACCGTAATCGTTGTGCCCGGCCAGATGCAGTTGACGTACTTTTTCTGCCGGCAAACCTTGAATGAACGCCCAAGGATCGAAGCCGTGATTGCGCGAACTGACGTAGACATTATTAACGTCGAGCAATAACTCGCAGCCGCTCTCCCGGCTCAGGTTCGCGAGAAATTCCCATTCGCTGAACTCGTCCGACGCGGCGCGCACATAGCTGGAGACCTTCTCCAGCACCAGCGGCCGCTGCAAGACATCTTGCACCTGCGCCACACGGCCGGCGATGTATTCGAGGCTTTCTGCGGTATAGGGAAGCGGCAACAAGTCGTGCAACTGATGGGCGTTGCCACGACTCCAGCACAGGTGATCGGAGACCCATGCCGGTTTGACCCGGTCGGCCAGTTGCTTGAGTTGTTTCAGATAGTCCGGATCGAGGGCATGCGGCCCACCGATGGACAGGGACACGCCATGCATCACCAGCGGATAGCGCTCGGCGATGGCGTCCAGGTAGTACAGAGCCTTGCCGCCCTGCACCATGAAATTCTCGGAGACCACTTCAAACCAGTCGACGTCCGGCGACTGTTCGAGGATCTGCTGATAATAAGCGCTGCGTAAACCGAGGCCGTAACCCAGGAAAGGAAGCGAAGCGGACATGTCGGACTCCTGCTAAAAGTGGCCGCAGTGGCGTGAACCACTGCGGCGGCACTTACGGTCAGTTATTCGCCGACCTTGCCACCTGCTTTTTCGCAAGCCGCTTGAGTCATGGCCTTGAAGCCCATGCCTTTGCAGGTGCCCAGACCTTTGCAGGCGTGATCTTTGGTCTTGCAGTCGTTCTGGCCTTTGCAGGCATTGACGCCGTAGCAGTGAACGTTGGCGTCAGCAGCCGAAGCGGTAGTCGAAACACCGGCAAACATCGTAGCAGCGGCAAAAGCGAGAGCGGCACCAGCAGCAGCGGTCTTGATAGTCATTTTTGTTGTCCTCGGTCATCGTCAGGGATGTCGGCTGAACGGTTTGTTCAGTGCCGACATAGCACTAGAGAGAGCCACCCGGATGGCGTTACACGAGGGTCAAAAATAATTTCAATGATCGTCCTTGAGCTTTAGCAGTGGTTCCTGAAAGCGCAGCAGCCGCCCGGCATTGCCCAACACCAGCAGCGTACTGAGGTTATGCAACAGCGCCGCGATCATCGCTCCGGCGGCACCCAACCAACCGAATGCGGCGAACACAACGATGGCCAGCGTCCAGCCCAGTCCGATAATCACGTTGACTTGCAAGGTTCGGCGACACTGTCGACTGAGGCGTACACAGGTTCCGAGCCGGCGCAAATCGCTGCCGATCAGCACGATGTCAGCCGAGGCCAACGCGATGTCCGCACCGCCCGCGCCCATCGCCACACCGACCACACCGGCCTTGAGTGCCAACGAATCGTTGATGCCGTCACCCACCACCATCGGCCGGAAACCGTTGTCGATTTCCTTGAGCACACGATTGAGTTTGTCCTCAGGTAAGGCCTGGGCTTGAACCTCTTGCAAACCAACATCACGCGCCAAAGTCTGAGCGACACTCTGCCGATCACCGGTCAGCAACAGTTGCCGACCCAAACCCAATTCACGCAACTCGCTGAGGGCAAAACGCGCCTCCGGTTTGACGCTGTCCGCCAGCAACAACCACGCGAGGAATTCACCGTTCAAGGACAACCCGGCAATCGGGCCATCGTGCTCGGGAACGGTCGTGGTATTAATGCCCAATTGCGCGAACAACTCCGGCCGCCCCAGCGCCGCTTCGCCCTGCTCCGTCATGGCAACCACACCAAGACCCTGACGCTCGTGTATCTCACTCAGGGCCACCGACTGTTCCTGACTGACCAACCCCGCCAACGCTCGACTCACCGGATGACTGCTCGCCGCTCCGAGGCTGGCAGCCAGTGCGGTAATCGCGGAGGTGTCTGTGTGAGAACTGTCGATCGACTGCAAACGCAAGGTGCCGTAAGTCAGCGTGCCGGTCTTGTCGACGACCAGCGAGGTCAGGTCAGCCAGTTCTTCAAGAAACGCTGAACTGCGGATCAGAATCCCGTGACGCGCCGCTACTGCGACACCGGCAATCGCCGTCGCCGGCGCAGACAATACCAACGCGCACGGACACGCCGCGACCAACACCGCGAGCATCGCCTGCGCATCGTTGGTGACGAACCAGGTCACCGCCGCCAGCAACAACACCAGCACCATGTAGCTGCCGGCATAACGCTCGAGCAAACGAGTGATCGGTGGCTTCGAACGCTCGGCGTTTTGCATCAGGGCGATGACTTTGCCGAGGGTCGATTCATCGCCGGTGCGAGTCACTTCAATACGCAGCAGCCCATCAAGGTTGATCGCCCCGCCGAACACCGTCATGCCGACAGCCGCCTCGACCGGCACTGACTCGCCGGTAATCGAAGCGGTATCGAGACTGGCCTGACCGGACAAAACCCGACCATCCGCCGGCACCCGATCACCGGCGCGCACCTCAACGGTGTCGCCCGATTTCAGCGTGCCGTTGTCCACTTCGAGGATCGAACCATCAGCCTGAACCTTGCGCGCGTGACTGCGCGTCAGTTGGCCAAGCGCATGGATCGCTTCCTGCGAACCGATGACACTGCGCTCTTCCAGCACGTGGCCGAAAATCATGATGATCGGCAACAGCGCCGCCGTCAGCAGATCACCAGTCGCCCACGCGCCGAGCATGGCCAAGGCAATCAGTTGATCGGTGATGCCGTGCAGGCTTGGATAACGCAGGCTGTACCACGCCGAACGCATCACCGGCACGGCGACTAATAAAGAAGCAAAACCGAGCAGCAACTGACTGACACCGGTTTGCTCCGGCACCAGCCAACGCCAGATCAAACCGAGACCGAGCAAGCCCAACGCAAGCATGGCGAGGGTCAGTTGCCGAGCGGCGCGGCGTTGTTCGGCCGAGGACAACAGGCTCGGGGCGGCGGTCGTCGCAGTCATTTACTGGCTCCCTGAATGATCAGGCGGGAATCGTCTTTCGGATCGACCGTGGTCACCGATCCGGCCTGGCCGAGAATCTTCGGCATGCGCTCGCGGTACAGGCGCAAGAGCATTTGCGGGTCGGTGCTGCTCGCCAGACTCGACACCGTGGCGGTGTCGGCCGAGGCCTTGGCCAAGCGCTCACCCGCCTGTGCGTGAGCCACTTGCAGCGTGCGGTCGGCTTGTTCGTTGGCGGTCTGGGTGAGTTTCTCGGCGTCGGTGCGCGCATTCGCCACGGCTTTATCGGCTTGCTGACTGGCAGTCAGCACGGCGTTGAACGCACTTACGGCAGGGTCAGGCAGACTCGATTGCACATCAACCCGCGCCACTTCGATACCGATGCCCTGCCCGCTCGCCTTCAACTCGGCGAGGCGTTTGTTGATGCCTTGCACCAGATCACCGCGCAGCCTTTCACGGCGCTCGGCGGCTTGATTATCTGCGCCGATCAACTCTGGGCGCGCGACAAGAATAGTGTCGAGATCGCGCGCGGCCGTCAGTGCAACGGCGCTGCGGGTGACCAATCGATCCAGCGCCGGCAGCACATGATCGGCCTGCAAGACGAAGTCGTAAGGGTCGGTGACTTTGTAAAACACCCGCACATCCAGTTGCACCACGCCGGCATCACCGGTCAATAAATAACCAGACCCGGCCAGCGCATCGCTCAGCGGTGTTGCGAACGAAGCAACACGATCAGCCTTCAACGCCTCATCGCTGCGCAACAGATTTTCCACTCGGCGTTCGATGACTCGATCCGCTGCGGGCAGCAAAATCACCTGTTCGAATGGCTGCGGCCAAGCCAATAACAGACCAGCGTTTTGCACACGATCCAGAGCGCCAAAGTGCAAAACCACGGCACGATTCTGCGGGTCGATCTGCCGCACGTTGGAGAATACCCACGCGAGCGCGGCCAACACCGTTACCGCATACAGGGCAAAAAATGCCAAACGACCGGCCTGAATCCACGGGCTGTTTAGCGAATGTGTTCCACGTGGAACTTCTTCACTCATGGCTGCGATCCGGATTTGCTGTCGAGTGTTGGCGGGCCGTCAACCAGTACGCGGAATGGCGCGGCGTCGGTGCGCAGAATCAGTTTGGTGTCCGGCGTGACAATGCTGCCGAGGGTGTCCAGCGAGCGCAGCAAGTTGTACAGCTGCGGAGAACTGGCGTAGGCACGGCCGTAAATCTGCGCGGCTTCGACGCGAGATTGCGCTTCGATTTCTGCGGCTTTCACGGTGGCGTCAGCCTGGACAATTCGGGCATCGCGTTCGGCAGCGGAACGGATTTGCGCCGCTTCGCGTTTGCCGATCGCCGTGCGTTCGGTGGCAATGGTTTCACGCTCGGCGCGCATGCGATCGACCGTGGCGGTGAGCGTTACCGACGGCAAGGTCAAACGCTCGATGCCGACTTGCACAACACGCACGCCATAGGTCGCGAGCAATTGCTGATCAATCTGCTGACGCAACTGCGCTTCGAAGTCAGCGATGTGCACTTGGTTGGCATCGGTGTTGACCAGATTCGCCAGATCGAAACTGCTCGCGGTGGTTTCCAGCGCGGAGCCAACAAAAGTACGAATCTGCCGCGCCGCTTCGTCGGGCTGGTTTTGCACTGCGCGCATGAAACGCTGCACGTTGCTTGGATCGCCCTGCACCTGCCACGCCACGTAGGCCTGAACGATGATGCGCAAACCATCGCGGGTGCCGACATCCTGCAAGCCGCTGGAGGTAGTGCGCAGACGTAGGTCCACCGGAATCGCCGCTTCGAATGGCGCCGGCCAGCGCCAGCTCAAACCCGGTTCAAGCAATACCCGCGATGGATTACCGAAGCGAGTAATGACCGTGGCTTCACCGGAGCGCACTTGCACCAGGCTCGCCGCGGCAATTGCGAACGCCACCAGCAAGACTGCCCAGCCCATGCGCCGCCACGGGAAAGGCCCCGCCTCTTCCGGCGCACCGTGGTGATGATGCCCATGATGATGGTGGTGTCCGCCGTGGCCGTGATCGTGGCCGCTGTGATCATGCGGTTCGTGCGTGTGCGACTGGCTCAATGGGCGACTCCTGGTTGAGCTGTGGTGCGCGCGGGCGTCGGGTCAGCCGGCAGCGTGAAAGTACGCAGGTCGATGGTCGGCGCATTGCTGCTGCCACCGAGGCGATGATCGAGTACCAGCAATTTGGCTTTGCTCAGGCCTTGGCTGAGCTGCGCGAGGTATTGCTCCAGCACAAAGGCCTGGCCGGCACTGGCGTAGGCTTTTTGTTCGGCGCTGAATTTCAGATCCGCCGCTTGCGCCGTGGCACTGGTTTCGCGGGCGTTGGCGCTGGCCTGATCGCGAGCGAGGCTGGCCTGCAATTGCGCCTGATTACTCGCTTCGGCCGCCGCGCCACGCTCACGGGAGATCAATGCCTGCGCGCCGATTTGCGCTGCTTGCACCGCGTGATAAGCATTGGCGGCACCGGCCGGCGGGTGAATGGCTTCAACCACCGTGGCGAGAATCTCCACACCACTGTTGAGTTGTTGCAGATCGCTTTGCACCGCGCGACCGATCTCCTCGCCGAGCCCTACCCGGTCTTCACCGAGCAAACCGTCGAGTGTGCGCGAGGCAAAGTCGTGCACCAGAATCCGGCTGGCGGTGCTGCGGATCAGTGTGGGTACATCGGCACTGTTGTACGTCGCGGCCAGCGCCGCCTGATCAGTCAGGCCGATGCGATAGACGAAGCGCACGTCCATGTTGACGATTTGAAAGCTCTGCTGATCGCCGCGGCTGCTGGCGATCACTTGCGACTTGTCGTTGACGTGACTGGCGTCCCACAAGCGGTTGGCCGTCATCGGTGCCGGGCCTTCAGCGGGATCGGCTTGCAGTGGCGCCAGGTTTTCGCCGACGCTGGTAGCGAGTTCATGCACCACGCCGTTTTCGACGATCAACACGCGACCCAACGGCCACGGCAAACCTGTGTGCAAACCGGGGCCAAAGACCTGCACCGGTTTGCCGAAACGCTCATAAATGCCTCGGCCCTGCAGCGGGATTTCATGGATGCCAGTAAGCAACCAACCCACCGCTGCGACCAGCGCCAGCACCGGCAGAAACGCTCGGCGCATGTAACTGAACGCCCAGATCTGACGTAGATCGATGCCAAAACGGTTGTGTAATTCATGCTGCAACGCGAGCAACGGCTGCGGCGGCCAGCGCAGCATGTCGGCGACGAAACTGCGCGCCAACAGCGTCGGTTCGAGCTGTTCGCGGCGTGGGCTGAAGACCGAGAGTACCGCGCGCAATAGCAGCTCGATCGCGACCAATCCCGGCAAGATGCCGATGAGTACCGCCACGCGAACCGGCCAAACCGCGTTCTCGCCAGCGAACAATAAACACAGCGCGCCGAGCACCAGACTGATGATCGCCACGCGCGTCAGTTGCGCCAGTGCTCCCGCTTCTGGCCATTGCGCTGGATTTTCCTGAGCGAGTTGCCGCTCCAGCACCAGCAAGCCAAACGCCAGCAGCAACGCCAACGCCGCACCGACGGAGGCGGACACTCCAACGGTTGCGGCGGGCAGCGTCAGGTTCCACACCTGTTCGATGCTCAGCGCCACCAGCAACGCCCAACCGCCCAACCACAGCGTCGCTGCACCGATCTGGCCAAGCACATACAAACCGCGCTGACTGAGGCGATCCAGCAGGCGCTCGTACCAACCTTCTGGCGCAATCGCTTCATCGTCGGCAGTCGGCGTCAGCACAACAGGATTGATCACCCGCGCGCGCCATTGCGTCACCCACCACGCCGATTGCAGCCCGGCGACCAGCACCAGCAACGCCGCGCTCTGATTGACCAGCAGCGGCAGCCACAATGACTGCGGCGCAAACAACCCGACGAAAAACGCCGACACCCAGCCTGCCCCGGCCAATCCGCCAAGGCCCAACGCCCAACGCCGCAGTCGCCTGCCCTGCATGGTCGCCTGCTGAAAACGCGGCAGTCCGGTCACCTGCGTGCCATCCACCTCCAGATCAACTTGCATATCACCCCAAAATCATCGGCTCGCGGTTCATATCGTTACGATATAACGAAAAGCGTGAAATATTCGTACACAATTACCCGTATTCAAAGACGCCCAACCTGTCGCTTGCCTGAAGCCTTGACCGAAATGTCTGGAAACGCACATATTACGTTCGTAATTTTTATCGACAGCTACTTTTAGCGATCCGCATCCATTCATCAGGAGCAAGCGCATGAGCAACTATGACGTAGTGATTCTGGGCGGCGGCCCCGGTGGTTATAACGCGGCGATCCGCGCCGGCCAGTTGGGCCTCAAGGCCGCTTGCGTCGAAGGTCGGGCGACCCTCGGCGGCACCTGCCTGAACGTCGGTTGCATGCCGTCCAAAGCCCTGTTGCACGCCTCGGAGCTGTACGACGCGGCGATGGGTGCGGAATTCGCCAACCTCGGCATCGAAGTCAAACCGACGCTGAACCTCGCGCAAATGATGAAACAGAAAGACGAAAGCGTGACCGCCCTGACCAAAGGCATCGAGTTTCTCTTTCGCAAGAACAAGGTCGACTGGATCAAGGGCTGGGGCCACATCGACGGGCCGGGCAAGGTTACGGTGACTGACGATCAGGGCAATAAGGTCGAGCTGACTGCCAAAGACATCATCATCGCCACCGGCTCCGAGCCCACTCCCCTGCCCGGTGTCGAGATCGACAACAAGCGCATCCTCGATTCAACGGGCGCGCTGTCGCTGAGCGAAGTGCCCAAGCATCTGGTGGTCATCGGTGCCGGCGTGATCGGTCTGGAATTGGGTTCGGTGTGGCGGCGACTCGGCGCGCAGGTGACCGTGGTCGAATACCTCGACCGCATCTGTCCCGGTGTTGATGGCGAGGCCGGCAAAACCCTGCAGCGCTCGCTGAGCAAACAGGGCATCGCCTTCAAGTTGAGTTCGAAAGTCACCAGCGCGACGACGTCGGAAAACGGCGTGCAGCTCAGCGTTGAGCCGGCGGCGGGCGGCACGGCGGAACTGCTCGAAGCCGATTACGTGCTGGTGGCGATTGGTCGTCGCCCTTACACCCAAGGCCTGGGCCTGGAAAACGTCGGCCTTAGCACCGACAAGCGCGGCATGCTCGCCAATAAACAGCATCGCACCGAAGCCGCTGGCGTCTGGGTGATTGGCGACGTCACGTCCGGGCCGATGCTCGCGCACAAGGCTGAGGATGAAGCGATGGCCTGCGTTGAGCAGATCCACGGCAAGGCTGGCGAAGTCAATTACGACCTGATACCCAACGTCATCTACACCAAACCGGAACTGGCCAGCGTCGGCAAGACTGAAGAGCAGCTCAAGGCTGAGGGTCGCGCCTACAAGGTCGGCAAGTTTCCGTTCACCGCCAACAGCCGGGCGAAGATCAACCATGAGACTGAGGGTTTTGCCAAAGTCCTCGCCGATGAACGCACGGATGAAGTGCTCGGCGTGCATCTTGTGGGGCCGAGCGTGAGCGAGATGATCGGTGAATATTGTGTGGCGATGGAGTTCAGTGCCTCGGCGGAGGACATTGCCTTGACCTGTCATCCGCATCCGACACGCTCGGAAGCGTTGCGCCAGGCGGCGATGAATGTTGAGGGGATGGCGACGCAGATGTAGGGATCTGAAATTTTTATTGGCTGGACTGCCGCTTTCGCGAGCAAGCCCGCTCCCACAGTTGATCGCGCTCTTTCAGGAGGAATGCGGTCGAATGTGGGAGCGGGCTTGCTCGCGAAAGGCGCGCCTCGGTTTCAAGTCGGAAGATGTCCCAGAGGCAACGCCCCCGGTGTCTTCACCGTGTGAATCGCGAAGTTGCTGCGGATGTCACTCACCCCCGGCAACTTCAACAGGCAGGCACTGAGAAAGCGGTCATACGCGCGCAGATCCGGCACCACCACTTGCAGCAGAAAATCCGATTCCCCCGACACCAGAAACGCCGATATCACCTCCGGCAACGCCGTCACCGCTGCATAGAACGCCTCGGCCTGTTCGTCGTTGTGGCGCTCGACCTTGACCCCGACAAACACCGTCAGCCCCAACCCGACTTCGTCGCGATCAAGATTGGCCTGATAGCCGCGAATCACCCCCGCCTCTTCCAGCATGCGCACCCGGCGCAAACACGGTGAAGCCGACAAGCCGATTTCATCCGCCAGCTCGACGTTGCTCAGGCGCCCGTCCCGTTGCAGGGCGGCGAGGATTTTGCGGTCGAAGGCATCCAGTTTCATGTTTGGCAGATCCCGATAGTTATTGCGTGCAAAGCTAGCAGGTTATGCCAAATGCAGAAGCTTTTGAAGCCGACTACGCAAGCACATGCCCCGCCCTTCAGTCCTAGACTGGCGCTACCGAATCGACAACGAAAGGACTGAACCGTGGCGAGTCTCTGGCTGTTTTTCCTGGCATTGGCGGTGGTTTTTCTGCTGCCCGGCCCAGACATGATCCTGCTCCTGCAAACCGGCGCGCGTCAGGGACGCAGCGCCGCATTGGCCACGGCGATAGGTCTGGCGATTGCCCGGGGTTGTCATGTGGCGTTAGCGGCGTTGGGATTGGCGGCGTTGTTCAAAGCAGCGCCGTGGACGTTCGAAGTGGTGCGGCTGGCCGGTGCGGCGTATCTGCTGTGGATCGGTATTCAATGCCTGCGCAGCACACTGCTGCCGAACCTGACGACAGGTGAAACTGCCGATAGCCACGGCCAATGGCGCGAAGCGATCCGTCGCGGCCTGCTGACCAACCTGCTCAACCCCAAAGCCCTGTTGTTCTGCTCGGTGCTGTTGCCGCAATTCATCGTCGCCGACGGCGCGCCAGTGCTGAGCCAGTTCGCCCTGCTCGGTGCGCTGCTGGTCGGCGTCGGTCTGCTGTTCGACAGTGCCTATGCGCTGACCGGCGCCGCGCTGGGCCGTTGGCTGCAACACAGTCCAACGGCGCAACGGCTGCAGCAATGGTTGTTCGGCAGCCTGTTGATCGGCTTCGCCGTGCGCCTGACCTTCGTCCAGCAGGCTTAGCCTTTGCGGGCCTTGCGCTGACGACGGCTGATCAACAGCAACGCGGCGGCCGTGACCAAGACAATCGCGCCAACCTGCACCGGCCACTTGTATGGTCGCAACGTCGTGCGTACGGAGTCCGTGACCTGGGTGACGTAACGCTTGTCGGCGTTTTCGAAATCCGGGTACGGGCACTGATTGCCGAAATCCACCGCCCACAACACGTACGGGCCTTCCTTGATGTAACGCTGATACAGCGCGCTCTGCTCTTCGAGGCTGCTGTTCCATCCGGCCGCGTTGCACAGCACGGCAGCAAACGCCTGGCTGGTGTGCGGCAGGTTGTCGGCGGCGCGGCTGGCCAATTCGGTGGCGACGAAACGGTAGTGATAGCGCTGATCCGGTTTTGCTTCGCTGGCCTTCTGGCGCTGCACCTCGGCTTCGCTGACCAGCGGGCCGACTGTCAGCTCGGTGGTTTCCAGGCTGAAGTTACCGCCGAACGTGGCGTAATCCGGGGCCATCTCGTAACCGAGGATGTCCATGCCCCACTCGCGCGCCGTCCATGCGGCGTTGTACAGCGCACTCGCGCGTTTAGTCGGCCACCATGCGGAATCGGCTTTCAAGCGTTGCTCACCGTAGAGCCGCGCCTTGTTTTGCAGGTCGGGATTGTCGAAATAAGCGACCGCCTCGGCGTAATGCCCTTCGCGCAGCAAACGTCGACCGAGCAGATTGCGCAGGCTGGCGGCGACCGGCAGCGGCACGTAGTTGTCGCGCTCCTGCTGGGTCAGTGCGGGCGGTGCCGGGACGTTATCGTCGACGTATTTTTTCAGCTCTTCGACCGTCAGCACGCGTTCGGCCACGGTCGCCGCATCGAACCAATAGGCGCTGTTGCTGCGATACAACTGCACGAACGCTTGCAGGTATTCGCCGCGCTGCAAGGCGAGAATCGCGCTTTCGCCTTCGACCCGGCATTTCGGCTGCAGGCTTTCGTACGCCCAGTCCGGCGTGCGGCGATAACCCCAATCTTCTTTCTGCGGGAAGGCCTGCGCGGCTTTCGAATAGGCTGCGGCGGCGGCATTTTTGTCGCCGTCACGCACCGCCAGTTTCGCGCGCAGCCACCACGCGAGTCCGCCGTCGCCGGCATTTTCGAGAAAAGCTTTGGCACCGGCGTAATCGCCCTGTTGATAACTCATCGCTGCCAGACGATCAGCATTTTCCAGGCTGCCACGGGTGCTGTTTTGCAGCAGTTTCACCAGTTTCTTTTCGTTCGGCGGTTCGTCGCCAAACGACCAGCCCTGACGGCTGACCAAGGACGCCGTGACCAGTTGCTGCACCGATGTGTGCTGAAGCAACTCGGCCAGTTCGGCCTCGGGCAATTCCGCCAACTCATTCATCAATTGCTTGAGCGAGGTGTAACCCACGGCGGAACCGTGCAGGTTCTGCGCTTCATACAATTCGATGGCGGCGTTCCAGTCGCCCGCCGCGCGCACCACCCGCGCCTCTTCGCCGAGGCTGGCGACACCCAGCTCCAGCGGATCGCTGAAACCGTCGATGCTCAGTTGCCGAGCCTGACGGAACGCATCACGCGATCGCTCCAGCGCGACGACCTTATCCCCGGCTTCGCTGCTCATGGCGAACAACGTGCGCCCGAGAGAATACGCAGCCCAAGTGCTACGCAACGGACGCTGATCCGCCGGCAGCGCCAGCAGCTTGTTGAAATATTCGACGGCGAGTTGATGATCGCCCGTGGCAAACGCGACTGCGCCGGCCACGTACAAACGGATCTCCGCCGGCAGGCTGGCGCCCTGCACCTCGACCTGATGCGCATCGGTCAGGCCACGCAGTTGCTTGACCAGCGTTTGCTGCTCGGCGCTCAACCCTAGCTGTTCAGCCTTATCGCGCGCCTCGGCGGCTGCGTTTTCTTCGCCGTACAGGTCGTCGGGATTGTGCGTCGCCGCCGTGACGTTCTTCAGCCCGGCGATGGCTTTGCCGAGGCGGCTGAGTTCGAAGTTGAAATTGCCCTCCGGCAGATCCGCCAGGGTTTGCCCGCGATTGTCGAGCAGGCGCATCGGGAAGTCCGGGCCGCAGGCCAGCGCCGAGCCCAATGGCAAGCAGAGGCTCAGGCAGAGCAGATGGCGGGGCCAGTTACGGGTCAACATGCGAACCTCCTTGATCAATATGTGCGCAACGCGCCCAACCGATGGCGCGTTGTCCGCCCGCCGGCAATCGGCCGTCGCGCAGGCGGGTGAAGGTAAGCAGATCCTGGCCTTGTTGCAATGCATAACCGGCGAGCGCATCGGCACCTTCACAGCTTTGCGCCTTCAAGGTGATTTGCGCGGGCCAGGCACTGTCGAGGTTGCCGGGGTTGTCGAGTTTGATGTCGTAAAGACCATCGTTTTCGCTGAACGTCACGCCGAGCTGGCTGACGAGTTGATCGCCACGGGCAACCGCGCGCAAGGTGGTCAGGCTCCAGGCGCGGCGATCATTGGCCAGCGGCAAACGAAACCAGATCAACCCTACCAGGTGCGTCGGCGGGTCTTCGCGCAGGGTCTTGCCGAGTTGGCTCAATTGCAGCGGATCGGCGAGCAGTTCCTGCCGCTCGCCACCGCGCTCGAGTTGCACCTCGCTTTCCACCAGCGGCGCCCCACCGTCGTCCGGCAACAGCGCGACACCGTAGGCCGGCAGCGCGAGATAAAACGGTTTATCGGTGATTCGCGACCAAGCCTTCGCCCACTTCAATGCCTGATCGGAATCAAACAAACCTCGACGCGGATCGCTGACCGCGTGGACTTGCAGCACGCTGCTGTCGACGGCTTGCAGGAGTGTCGGCAATTGCGCGCTGTCGAGCCAGGCTGGCAGTGCGGTGATGCTCAGCGGGATCTCTTTCGGCAATGCCGAGCGCAGCTGTTTGAGGAATTCAGCGTAGGCCAGTAAACGCGCATTACCGGCGTCGTGATCGATCTCGACGCCGCTCAACGTCAAGCCTTGCGCCTGCCAATCGGCGAGCACTTGGAGAATCTGTGCAGTGACTTGATCTTGATCCAGCGACTTGAGCTGGCCATCGAGACGAATCACCGCGATCAACGCACGGCCATCGGCTTTCAATAACCGCGCATCGATTCGCGCGCGGCTCCATCCGGCATTGGGGAAGGCCTGCAGGGCGAGGACGCGCAGCGTTGAGAAATCATTGTGGCTGTCGCGCAACGCCGACTCATGGGCCGGCGTCCATTGGCGTTGCCAGATGTAGAGTTGTTGGTCGAGGGGTGGCGCGTCTTGCTGCTTGCAACCCACAAGCAAGATGCCCAAGAACAGACCGACAATGAACCGCATACCTTCCAACCTCCGAACACCACAAGGCTGCAAGGTTACACAAAACCTTGTGGGAGCGGGCTTGCTCGCGAAGGGGCCGTGTCAGTCAACATATAGGTTGGATGACAAACCGCCTTCGCGAGCAAGCCCGCTCCCACAGGGGAAAGTGTTCAGGGTTTACGGGCGATGATCACCTGGCTTTTCGCGACGACAGCATCCAGCGCCTGTTTGATCTGCGCGCCGCGCGGCGAGTCGAGCACGGCTTGCCAGGTATCAGCCCAGTGATTGAGCAGCGGATGATCCGGGTTGCTGAAATCGACCTTGGCTTCCCAGAACAGCAGCATCCACATCGACCAGTAAAACCCGTACTGGCTGTGGCTGATGATCTCCAGCCCGGCCTCGCTGACCATCGCCTTGAACTGTTCTTCGCTGATGATGCGAATGTGGTTGGGCTTCTGGAAATACTCGGCCGCAGCGATATCTTTCTGCAGGTCTTCGGAGCTTGGGTGCGGCACGCTCAGCAGGTACAAGGCGCCCGGTTTGCCGACGCGCACCAGTTCCGCGAGAAATTGCGCCGGGTCGTCGACGTGCTCGATGACTTCAGTGGAGACCACACGCGTGGCCGTGGCATCGGCAATCGGCAGCGGATTGCAATCGGAGACGTGGCATTCGATGTCGCGCGCCGGGGTATCGCTCAGGCGCTGACGGGTCGCTTCAACCTTGGCCGCATCGATGTCGGCAATGATGATCTTCGCCCCGCGCATGCCGCAGAAATGCACGTTGCCGCCGTCGCCACAGCCGACGTCGAGCAGCGTGTCATCGGCAGTCACCGGGAAGCCTGTGAACAGCTCGCCGGTTTGCTGATTGAACCAGCCACTGAGCATCGCATCGTGCAGGCCGAGCATGTACGGATCGGTCTTTTCCACGGTCGCCGCGACAGGCTGCGCGGGGGCCGGTGCAGGCGTGCCCGCCGTGAGTTTCTTCAAAAGGCTCAGCATGAGGTGGCTCCAGAGGATGGGACGGCGGTTCGGGACGTGCCGAGGCGTTTGACCAGCGCAGCGCCACGGTTGCGCATCGGCATTTCGATAAAGCGGTAATTCAGTTCGCTGAGCAGCACGATCAGACCGAACGCCAGCAACAGCGTGACGATCGGGTGCCCGGCCGGGCTCGGCAAACCGGCATTCTGCAAACGGAAAATCAGTTCACGCACCAGTTGATAGGCCGGAATGTGGATCAGATATATCCCGTAGGAACGACTGCCGACCCACGCCAGCAAGCGCTGCACAGTTCCGGCCGGCATCAGGTAATCGCGGTTGTACGAGGCGATCCACACCAGTACGGCGCTGAGCACGGCGATCGAACCGATGCGGTAACTGGCAAACGTGAAACGGTCGGTGGCCATAAAGCTCAGCAGCAAACCGATGGCGATCAGCGCTGAAATGCCGGCCCACGGACGACGCAAGAACGTCGGCTGCCAACGCTGATAACTCGGCTGCACGCTCCACATCGCCAACAGCACGCCGAGGGCCAGCGCATCGGTGCGCACCACCATCAGCAACGGCGTGCGCACGGTCAGAATCTGCACCGCGACCAGCGCCAGCAACGCCCAGACCAGATTTCGGCGAAACAGCAGAATCAGCAGCGGGAACAGCAGATAAAACTGCTCCTCCAGCGCCAGACTCCAGTAAACAAAACTGCTGCCATATTCGTAGTGAAAGAAACTGTCGGCAAAGCGGAAGTTGGCGTACTGCAACACCCCGGCCAGCGTCGCTTGCAGGTTGGCAGCCAGCGTGCCGAACGCTCCGGAGCGATTGAGAAACACGCAGGCCAGCAACATCAGCGCCAGCCATAACCACGCCGAAGGCAACAGCCGAAACGCCCGGCGCAGCCAGAAATTGCGCGTCTCCTGCCAATATTCCTGACGCGTCGTACAGCCTTGCAGCGTCGGGATCAGGCTGCGGGCGATGACAAACCCGGAGATCGCGAAAAACAGATCGACGCCCCACCACGGCTGCGCCCAGCCATGAATCTGCTCCAGCAACGGCACCGGATCGGTGAACAGGCTGCCCTGCAAGTGATGGAACAACACGCCCAGCACGGCAATCGCGCGCAGGACTTCAATGTCCATGATCCGTTTACTGGTCATGCTTCGGGCGCTTCCATCGCCACAGCGCGTTGCTCGAATAACTGCGCGAGGAACACCTGCAACCGTTGCTCGGCCACGGCCTGACTGCAGAAACCTTGCAGGCTGCTGACCGCTTGCGCCGACATCTCTGCATAACGCGCCGGCTGGTTTTTCGCCACGTCGTAACTGGCTTTATAGGCCTCGCACAACGACGCCCAATTGGTCACGTAACGCAACGTGCGGAAAGCTCGACGCGGGTCGTGCGGCCAGGCGGTGAGTTCGTCGGTGGACTCGATCAGGAACGCGTTGTCGGCGCTCAGGTAATCGATCATCGCCGTGGTGCGCGGCGCCACCGCCGGTTTGCCGCAGGACATGAATTCCATCAGCGGCAAGCACTGACCTTCGCCGTACGAGGTGTTGACCACGTAACGCGTGGCCTGCACCAGACGCTCGTAATCCGGATCGGCGAGGTAGCCGTAGATCAGCACGATGCGGCAGCGATAGGACTGGTTTTTGTACAGGTGATGGAGGATGTCGCCGAGCGCTTCTTCGGCATCGTGATGGGTCAGTTTGAGCACCAGCGTCGCGTCTTCGACGTCGCGAAAACTCACGCAAAACGCGCTGAGCATGTCTTCCCAATTCTTGCGCCCGTCGCCGGGATTGAACACCGAGGTGTACACCACGCCCTCGAGCAACAGCTCTTGCTCGGTGACCGGCGCAGTAAAATCGATGCCTTCGCCGCTACGCAGATGCGCCGGGCCGAAGGCATTCAGATCAAGCTTGCGACTGTCCGCCACCAAGCCTTTGATGGTCAGGCGCAGCGGCCCTGTCGAAGGTTGCCCCTGCAACTGCGCGCCGCGTGCGGCAAAGCGATCCCACACCGGTGCCGGCACCGCGACGATCGGGTAATCCTCGCTCATCGCCTCGCGCACGGCGTTGACCGTGTAATTGGAATGGGTGATTGCCGCGCCACAAGCGGCCAGCACGGTGCGCCAGTCGTTGCGCGGCTCACCGGCAAACGGCTCGTTGGGGATGGTGCTGAATTCCCACGCGAACACCGGCAGCGTCGGACACGCCAGGTGCACCGGGGTGCGATGTGGCGGCGAGAACGACAGAAATACACAAGGCTCGCCGCGGCTCAGGCATTCGCGATACAGCGCATCGACTTCGGCCTGCGGATCGAGCACTTCCACCACTCGCCCGATTCGTTCGAGCACCGGGCGATATTCCTTGAGCACGAAGTAATAGCTGTACTCCGAACGCCCGAGATTCTGCGCGATGGTGTGCTGGTTGGTTTCCGAATGAATGATGATCAGCATGAGGCGTTATCCGTCACAGGCGCCACATCGACAGCCTTGGGTGTCAGCGCGAAAAAGTCCGCCATGCGTTTTTGCACCGGCGCGAACGCGCAGTAATCGTGCATGCGCGCGACGGCGGCCGCCGACATCCGCTGATAATCCTGCGGCTGGGTCTTGGCCATCCGATAGCTGTTTTCGTAAGCGGTTTTCAGCGAGCCCCAGTCCGGGCGGTAACGCAACGTGCGGTAGATGATGCGCGTGTCTTGCGGCCAGATCGTCAGCTCTTCGCTGGACTTGACCACGAACGCCACCGACTCATCGATGTAATCTTCCATCGCCGTGTGATCGGGGGCGATCACCGGTTTGCCGCCGGACATGAACTCCATCAGCGGCAGGCACAACCCTTCGCAGCGCGAGGCGTTCACATAGAAGCTCGCAGCCTGATACAGCCGGGCGTACTGCGCGTCGTCGAGGTAACCGTGCATCACCACCACCCGACAAGCGAACGGCGTGAGCTGCGCGAGCAAGGTCATTAATTCACTGTAATAGGACGCCAGATCGTTCTGGGTAATCTTCAGCACCAGCGTCGCGTCAGATGTTTCACGGAACGCCCAGCAGAACGCGGTGATCAGTTGATGCCAGTTCTTGCGGCCATCCTTGGGGTTGAACACGCTGACGTAGACCACGCCATCGACTGTGGTCTCGACCACCGAGGTGGTGTCCGGCAAATCCAGTGGCACCGGCTCAATCACAGGTACCGGCTGCGCGCCACACACTGCCGGCAGACGTTGTTCGAGCCAGCCATGCAGCGTGTCCGGCACCAGGTCGCGAAGGCCCTCCCAATACCAGTTGTAGAGAAACTTCACGCGCGGCACCGGCTCGGTCTGCTCGTGACCGAGATTCAGCGCCCACAAACGCAGGTAATGCCGGGCGATGACGAAGCGGCGTTTGAGGGTCAGCGGTGGCGGGCGCGCGGCTTCGATGGCGGCGGCCAGCGCGGCCTCTTCTTCAGGGGTGATCGGCACCGGGATTAGCGCATCGGCTGTGAGGCCAAGGGTGCGCGTGTCGAAAATGCAGCCCTTGATCGCCAGCGTGGTACCCGGATTCACAGGTGTACTCAGCGTTTGCTGACGAATCGTGGCGAAGTTTTCCCACAGCGGCGTCGGCAACACCAGCACCGGAAAGTCTTCACCCATGGCGCGACGAATCGCCCGGGCGGTGTGGCTCGACAGCGTGATCACGCGGCCCTGCCGGGCGAGCATCTGCGTCCAGTCCTGGCGCGGGTCGTTGTCCCACTGCTCGTCAGGTATCGAATCGAACTCCCACGCCACCACGCACATCGTCGGGCATTCGAGGTCGACCGGGGTTTTCTGCGGCGGGGTGAACGACAGGAACAGGCTTTCTTCGCCGGCGGCGAGCAATTGTCGATACAGCGGATCGACGTCGGCGGTGGACGCGACCACGTGCACACGCCCAAGGCTTTCCAGCACCGGGCGATAGGCCTTGAGCACGAAGTAATAACTGTATTCGGGACGCCCGAGGCTCTGGCGGATGGAGCTGTCGTTGACGTCCGAGTAGAGAATGAAATTCATGGCATCCCACGATGAAGCTGCCATCCCGGCACCTTCATGCTATGACGGCCGAGCGTCGGATCGGGTCGGCAGGGCCGGCACTCGTCCTTCGTCATCAAACACGTCTTCGTTCTTGTTTTAGTGGTCGGTTTCACCCTGCGTCGCGGTTCCCGAATCAAACCCCGGGATTTGGCGACGAGGGGCATTCTAAACACATCCGTTGAGGATTCGTGAACCGCCCGGCGAGAATAAATCCGCTACGCTGACGAGAACTGACCAGTCACGGTATGGCCAGTTGAAATTGCTCGGCAATTGGCACAGATTGACAGCAAATAACTACAACAACGTTTTCGCCTGTCGTCTTAGCGGTTTTTTCCACCGATCTGACAGACCCTTCTCTAAAGCCTGTAGGAAGTGCTGCGAAAACCAAGACCAAGGGGTCGCTGTTTGAAAAAGCGTCTGTTCGTCACGGGTCTCAGTGGATTCGTTGGACAACATATTCAGTCACGTTTGGCCTCGTCTGATTCTGCGTGGGAACTGCTGCCTGCAGCTTCACGTTTTGATCTGACGGATCCCGACAGCCTTGTCGACCTCTGGCCGCACATGCCCGACGCGGTCATTCATCTGGCTGGCCAGACATTCGTCCCCGAAGCCTTCCGCGACCCGGCCCGCACCTTCGACATCAATTTGCTCGGCACCCTCAATCTGTTGCAAGCCCTCAAGGCCCGTGGCTTTCAGGGCACCTTTCTGTACGTCAGCTCTGGCGACGTTTACGGTCAGGTCAGCGAGAACGATCTGCCAATCACCGAACAACAAGCGCCCTGCCCGCGCAACCCGTACGCGGTGAGCAAACTCTCGGCCGAGTTTCTCAGCCTGCAATGGGGTTTGAGCGAGGGCTGGCCGGTGCTCGTCGCGCGGCCGTTCAACCACATTGGCCCCGGGCAGAAAGACAGCTTTGTCATCGCCAGCGCGGCGCGGCAGATCATTCGCATCAAGCAAGGCCTGCAAGCACCACAACTGGAAGTCGGCGATATTGACGTCAGCCGTGATTTTCTCGATGTTGGCGACGTGGTTTCGGCGTATTTCGCGCTGCTGGAAAAGGGCCAGGCAGGACAGGTTTACAACATCTGCTCGGGGCAGGAGCAGAGCATCCGCAGTCTGATTGAACAACTGGCCGATCTGGCCGAAGTAACCATGCAACTGGTTCAGGATCCGGCGCGTATGCGACGCGCCGATCAGCGTCGCGTTTGCGGCAGCCATGAACGGCTGACCAAAACCACAGGATGGACGCCTGACATCACCACACAACAATCCCTGCGGGCGATCCTGTCCGACTGGGAGAAGCGAGTAAAACAAGAATGACTAAAAGTGCACTGATCACAGGGATCACCGGCCAGGACGGCGCTTATCTGGCGAAACTGTTGCTCGACAAGGGCTACAAGGTTCATGGCCTGGTGGCACGACGCAGCAGCGATTCGCGCTGGCGCCTGCGCGAGATGGGTGTCGAAGCCGACATCGTTTATCTCGACGGCGACATGGCCGATGCCTGCTCGGTGCAGCGCGCGGTCATCAAATCGGCGCCGGACGAAGTCTATAACCTCGCCGCGCAAAGTTTTGTCGCCGCCTCCTGGGATCAACCGGTGACCACCGGCATCGTTGATGGTCTGGGTGTCACGCACTTGCTTGAAGCGATCCGTCAATTCAGCCCGCACACGCGCTTCTATCAGGCCTCGACCAGCGAAATGTTCGGTCTGATCCAGGCCGAGCAGCAGGACGAGAACACGCCGTTCTACCCGCGCAGCCCGTACGGCGTGGCCAAGTTGTACGGTCACTGGATCACCGTCAACTATCGCGAAAGCTTCAACCTGCACGCCAGCAGCGGCATCCTCTTCAACCATGAATCGCCCCTGCGCGGCATCGAGTTCGTCACCCGCAAGGTCACCGACGCTGCCGCTCGCATCAAGCAAGGCAAACAGCAGGAGCTGGCCTTGGGCAACATTGATGCGAAACGCGACTGGGGTTTTGCCGGCGATTACGTCGAAGCCATGTGGCTGATGCTGCAACAGGACAAGCCTGACGATTTCGTGGTCGCCACCGGCGTCACCACCACGGTGCGCGAGATGTGCCGCATCGCCTTCGATCACGTCGGCCTCAACTACCGCGATTACGTGAAGATCGACCCGGCGTTTTTCCGTCCGGCCGAAGTTGAAGTGCTGCTCGGCAATCCGGCCAAGGCTCAGCGCGTGCTGGGCTGGAAGCCGAAAACCGACCTGGATACCTTGATCCGCATGATGATGGATGCGGACATGAAACGCGTCGCCAAGGAGTAGGCCATGCTGATCCCCGTGATTTTGTCCGGCGGTGCCGGCACTCGTTTGTGGCCGGTGTCCCGCGAGGGCCATCCGAAACCGTTCATGAATTTGCCCGACGGCCAGTCGCTGCTCGGCAAGACCTACCAGCGCGCGGCAGCTTTGCTCGACGGCTGGGGCGACATCGTCACGGTGACCAATCGCGAGTACTACTTCCAGAGCAAGGATCACTATTGCGCCGCCCACGTCTCGCGCCATCGCGGACACTTCCTGCTGGAGCCGACCGGGCGCAATACTGCGCCGGCTATCGCTGCCGCAGCCTTGTCGCTGCAAGCGCTGCACGGTGATGACGCGATCATGGTGGTGATGCCGGCCGACCATTTGATCGTCAATCAGGACGCACTGAAAACCGCCGTCGAGCACGCGGTGAATCTGGCCAAGGACGGTTATCTGGTGACTTTCGGTGTGATCCCGACCGCGCCGGAAACCGGCTTCGGCTACATCGAAACCGGCGCGCCGCTGGACGCCAAAGGTGCGGCGAAAGTGCAGCGCTTCGTCGAGAAACCCGACCTGCAAACCGCGACGCATTATCTGGAGAGCGGCAACTTCCTGTGGAACTCGGGGATGTTCTGCTTCACCACTGCCACCGTGATTGCCGAGCTGCAATTGCATGCGCCTGAACTGCTGGAACAGACCCGCGCCTGCATGGCC
Source organism: Pseudomonas sp. NPDC088885 (assembly GCF_044750025.1). Classification (NCBI taxonomy): domain Bacteria; kingdom Pseudomonadati; phylum Pseudomonadota; class Gammaproteobacteria; order Pseudomonadales; family Pseudomonadaceae; genus Pseudomonas; species Pseudomonas sp. NPDC088885. The sequence goes on from NZ_JBIVJB010000029.1 coordinate 41,511, forward strand.
GCCAGCGCACCGATCGAAACCGTCGGTTGCCTGCAACAAGAGCTGTCACCGGCGCTGTTCGCGGAAATCACCGACATCTCCATCGACTACGCATTGATGGAGCGCTCGGAAAAAGTCGTGGTGGTGCCGGCCGGTTTTGACTGGAGCGACATCGGTTCGTGGGGCGCCGTCGCGGCACTGGTGCCGGCCGATGCCGACAACAACCGCGCCAGCGGCGAAGCGATCTTCATTGATAGCCACAATAATTTCGTGCAGAGCGAAGGCCGCTTGGTGGCGACGGTGGGTGTGGATAACCTGATCATCGTCGACACCGCCGACGCGGTGCTGGTGGCCCACGCCGACCGTGCGCAGGACGTGCGTCGGGTGGCCAAGCAACTCAAGGACAAATCCCACGAAGCCTATCGGTTGCATCGTACAGTCAGCCGCCCGTGGGGTACTTACACTGTTCTCGAAGAAGGGCCGCGCTTCAAGATCAAGCGCATCGTGGTCAAACCCGGTGGCAAGCTGTCCCTGCAAATGCACCATCACCGCAATGAACACTGGGTGGTCGTCGAAGGCATGGCCAAGGTCACCAACAACGGCAGCGGCACCACGCTGGTGGCGAAAAATGAATCGACCTTTATTGCCGCCGGCCACAAACATCGCCTGGAAAACCCCGGGGTGATCGATCTGGTGATCATCGAAGTGCAAAGCGGCGAATACCTGGGAGAGGACGACATCGTCCGCTTCGAAGACCAATACGGCAGGACGGTTTAAATGCTGCTTTCCCTGTACCGCTCGTTGCATGGCTACCGAGGTTTCATCCTCGGCAGCGTGCAGCGAGAGTTTCAAGCGCGTTACCGCAATTCGTTGTTCGGCGCCCTGTGGCCGATCTTCAACCCGCTATCGATGATCGTCGTTTACACGGTGATCTTTTCCCACATCATGCGCGCCCGTTTACCGGGCGTGGATGACAGCATGGCCTACAGCGTTTACCTCTGCGCCGGGCTGCTGGCGTGGGGGCTGTTTTCCGAAATCACCTTGCGCAGCCAGAACATGTTTCTGGAAAACGCCAACCTGCTGAAGAAAATCAGCTTCCCGCGCATCTGCCTGCCGGTGATTGTGCTGTGCAATGCCGGGATCAACTTCGCGATCATCATCAGCCTGTTTCTCGGCTTTCTGCTGATCACCGGGCGTTGGCCGGGCATGGCGCTGCTGGCGCTGATTCCGCTGATCGCCCTGCAAATGATGTTCTGCGCTGGGCTGGGCATGGTGCTCGGCGTACTCAACGTGTTCTTCCGCGATGTCGGCCAGTTGTTCGGCATCTGCCTGCAATTCTGGTTCTGGCTGACGCCGATCGTTTACCCGATCACGATCCTCCCGGAATGGGTGCAGCGCCTGCTGCAACTCAACCCGCTGACCAATCTGTTCAGCAGTTATCAAAACCTGTTTCTCTATGGTCAGTGGCCGGTCTGGAGCTCGCTGCTGCCGATCTTCGTCACGGGCGTGGTGTTTTGTCTGATCGGTCTGCGGCTGTTTCGCCAGCGCGTCGGCGAAATGGTGGATGAACTCTGATGGGGCATATTCGCGTCACCGGCCTGAGCAAGGCCTACAAACAATACCCCAACCGCTGGAGCCGACTGGCCGAGTGGCTGATCCCGTTTTCGCCGATCCGCCACCGCCAGCACTGGGTGCTGCAAGACGTCGAATTCGAAATCGCCCCCGGTGAAGCGGTGGGCATCGTCGGTGCCAACGGTGCCGGCAAAAGCACCTTGCTGAAGATGATCACCGGCACCACCCAACCCACCAGCGGCAAGATCGAACTGCAAGGTCGCGTCGCTGCGCTGCTGGAGTTGGGCATGGGTTTCCACCCGGATTTCACCGGTCGCCAGAACGCAATCATGGCCGGCCAGTTGCTGGGCATGCAGCTCGAAGAAATCGAAGCGCTGATGCCCGACATCGAGCATTTCGCCGAGATCGGCGACGCCATCGACCACCCGGTGCGCACCTATTCCAGCGGTATGCAAATGCGCCTGGCGTTCAGCGTCGCCACGGCACGGCGTCCGGATATTCTTATCGTCGACGAAGCGCTGTCGGTGGGCGACGCCTACTTCCAGCACAAAAGCTTTGAGCGCATCCGCAGTTTCCGTAAATCCGGCACCACGTTGCTGATCGTGTCCCATGACCGTTCGGCAATTCAGTCGATCTGCGACTCGGCGATCCTGCTCAAGGATGGCCGCATGGCCATGTACGGCAAACCGGAACCGGTGCTCGATTACTACAACGCGCTGATGGCCGAACGCGAAGGCCAGATCGTCCGTCAGGAAATGCTCGCCGGCGGCGAAGTGCAAACCGTCTCCGGTACCGGCGAAGCGGCGATTCTTGGCGTGCGCCTGCTCGATGAAAATGATCGCAGCATCGACGCCGCCGAAGTCGGCCAAGCGGTGGTGCTCGAAGTCCAGGTCGAGGTGCGCAAGGACATCGAACGGCTGGTGCTGGGCTTTATTCTCAAGGATCGTCTGGGCCAGATGATGTACGGCATCAATACCCATCGCCTCGACAAGGCCTTGACCGACCTGCACGCCGGCGAACGTTTCACCTATCGCTTCGCTTTCATCATGGGTCTGGGCAAGGGCAATTATTCGGTGTCGCTGAGCCTGTCACGTCTGGACTCGCACCTCGACCGCAATTTCGAATGGCGTGACTACGGGCTGGTGTTCCACGTGATCAACAACCGTCAGGAAGACTTTGTCGGTTGCTCGTGGCTCGGCGCCAAAACCACCATCACTCGCGACACCGAGGCCCTGCACGTCGAGCGCGCACCATGACGCGCCTGCTGGTGGAATGCACCCACGTGTTCAAACACCCGACGGTCAACTCGGGGATTCAACGCGTGGTGCGCAACGTCATCAATCAACTGCCGGCCAGCGCCGACGGCGTCGAGTGCATGCCGGTGGTGGTGCTCAATGGCGAACTCTATCGGGTGCTGCAACTGGCGCCGCTGAATACGCCGTTTTACAACGCCCTGGAAACCTTCGGTGGGCGCCTTGAGCGTCTGGCCCATCGCTTCTGGCAATGGCATCAAAAGCGCGACGCACAGTGCACCTCGAAACTGGCGCGACGGATTTTGTATGTCGGTTATCGGCTGACGGTGTTCGCTGCGTTCGGCGTGCCGATTCGCCTGATTCGGCGGATCAACCGTACGCAATTGCTCAAACGTTGTTCACCGTTGCAACACCAGCCGGGCGATCAATTGGTGCTGCTGGATTCGTCGTGGCACTCGGATTTATTTGCCCACGTCGAACAGCTCAAACGCGACGGCGTCGGCGTGATCGCGGTGATCTACGACTTGATTCCGCTGACTCATCCCCAGTTTTACGACACGCGTCTGGTCGAGGTTTTCAGCGAGTGGTTCGCCTGGATCACCCGCACAGCCGATGGCTACATGGCGATTTCGGCGACGGTACGCGATCAGGTGCGGGAAGAATTGCAGCGGCGAATCGGTGGCGAGCAGACCGACAAGCGCTGGTTCGATTTCTTTCACTTGGGTTCTGAACTGGATCTGCACACCACCGAGGCAACGGTTGAGCCGCGCCTGAAACAGCTGTTCACCACGCCCGAGCCGGTGTTTTTGATGGTCAGCACCATCGAACCGCGCAAGAACCACGCGTACCTGCTCGACGCCTTTGAACGCGCCTGGGTTGCGGGCTCAACCGCGCGGCTGTGCATCGCCGGGCGAGTCGGCTGGAAGTGCGAAGCCCTGCTCACCCGGGTGCGCAATCATCCCGAGCTGAACACGCGCCTGTTCATGTTTAACGACCTCAGCGACACCAGCCTCGAACACGCGTACGCCCACGCGAGCGCGTTGGTGTTCCCGTCGTTCGTCGAAGGCTTTGGCCTGCCGCTGGTGGAAGCCATGCAGCGCGGCTTGCCGGCGATGGGCAGCGATATCGCGGTGTTTCGCGAAATTGGCGGCGAGTTCATGGCCTACTTCGATCTGCAGAATTCGCAAAGCCTTGCCGACCTGATCATTGGTTTCCAGCGCAGCGGCCAGTTTCCCGCTGCGCGCGATGTCGCCGACTGGCAGTGGATTGGCTGGCGCGAAGCCAGTCAGCAACTGGCTGAACGCAGTGTGCGTAATGTTCTGGAAGCGCCGATGGCGCCAGCGAGGCAGCATGCGCATTGCCCTTAACGCACGCATTCTGCAGGCGCCGCGCACCGGCATCGGCCATTACGTCGCTGAACTGGTCAATGCCTTGCGCAGCGAACCTGATGTCGAAGTCACGCTGTTCCACGGCTGGGGCTGGAGTTCGGCGCTGCCGGAAGCGGCCATGCCCGGTTACTCGCGACTGACGCCGCTGCTGCGGCAAATCCCCGGGGCCTATCAGGCGCGGCGCTGGCTGGAGCAGAAGCGTTTCGATCAAGGTCGCGCGCAAGGCATCGATCTGTATCACGAGCCGAGCCTGTGGCCGCTGGCCTTCGACGGCCCGACGGTGATTACTTTGCACGACCTCACGCACCTGCATTTCCCCGACACACAGCCCGCCGCGCGGCTCAAGGAAATCGAGCGGCGACTGGCGATCGGCGTTGCGCAGGCGCAGCTGATTCTCACTGACTCGCAAGCCATCGCCGATGAGGCTCAGAATTATTTCGGCTTGCCTGCCGAGCGTTTTGTGGTCGCCCCGTTGGGCGTCGCGGCACGCTTTCATCCGCGTGAGCCATTGGCGATCGACGCGGTGCTCAAAACGCACGCGGTAACGGCGCGCGAATATTTCCTCTGTGTCGGCACGTTGGAGCCGCGCAAAAACCTGACGCTCGCCCTGCGCGCCCACGCCTTGTTGCCAGAAGCCGTGCGCGAGCGCTTTCCGCTGCTGATCGTCGGCATGGCCGGCTGGCAGCGCGATCAATTCAGTGACGAATTGCGTCAGGCCCTGGCCAGCGGTCATGTGTGCCTGCTCGGTTACTTGCCCGATGAACACGTGGCGCAATTGCTCGCCGGCGCGCGGGCACTGATTTTTCCTTCGCTGTACGAAGGTTTCGGTCTGCCGGTGCTGGAGGCAATGGCCAGTGGCACGCCGGTGGTGGTCACCGGTTCTTCGGCGATGCCGGAAGTGGCGGGCCCGGCCGGCAACTATATTGAAGCTGACGATGCACAAGGCTTGCGCGATGCGATGAGCCTTCTGATCGACGATCAAGCACATTGGCAGGCATGCCGAGAAGCCGGATTGCAGCAGGCACGGCTTTTTTCCTGGAAGCGTTGTGCACAGGCCACGGCCGGTGCCTACCGCCAGGCCATGGGAGGTTGATATGCGCGTACTTCACTTTTTCAAAACGTACCTGCCGGACTCGGTCGGCGGCATCGAACAAGTGATCTTCCAGCTCTGCGAAAGCGGCGCCCAGCACGGCATCGATGGCCAGGTGCTGACACTCAGCAGCGACCCGACACCGCCCGTGGTCAAACTCGGTCACCATGAAGTGCACCGCGCCAAACTCGACATTCAGTTCGCCTCCACCGGTTTTTCCTGGAGCGTGTTCAAACAGTTTCGCGAAATGGCCGCCGAGGCCGACGTTGTCAACTATCACTTCCCGTGGCCGTTCATGGATCTGGTGCATTTCGCCAGCGCCACGCACAAACCCAGCGTCGTGACCTACCACTCGGACATCATTCGCCAGAAGCACCTGCTGAAACTTTACCGGCCGCTGATGAACCGCTTCCTCGCCAGCGCCGACCGCATCGTCGCGGCGTCGCCGAACTACCTGCACACCAGCGATGTGCTGCAGCAGTTTCAGGACAAGACTCGAGTCATCCCCTACGGTTTGAACAAGGCCGGTTATCCACAGGCCGATACTGAGCGCCTGAACCGCTGGCGCCAGCAGCTTGGGGATAAGTTTTTCCTGTTCGTCGGGGTCATGCGTTATTACAAAGGCCTGCACATCCTGCTCGATGCGCTGAAAGACGTGGACTACCCGGTGGTGATCGTCGGCGCCGGCCCGCTCGAGCAGGAGCTGCATGCGCAAGCTGCAGCGTTGGGGCTGCGCAACATTCATTTCCTCGGCCGCCTGGGCGATGAAGACAAAGTCGCGTTGCTGCAATTGAGCTACGCGATCGTCTTCCCGTCGCACCTGCGTTCGGAAGCGTTCGGTATTTCGCTGCTGGAAGGCGCGATGTACGGCAAACCGATGATCTCCAGCGAGATCGGCACGGGTACCAGTTACATCAACATTCACAACGAGACCGGATTGGTGGTGCCGCCGAGTCATCCACAGGCATTTCGCGAGGCGATGCGTACGCTCTGGGATGATCCGGTACGTGCGGCGGCGATGGGGGTGAAAGCGGAGGCGCGGTATCGGCAGTTATTCACAGCCGACGAAATGGGCCGCAAGTGGACGGAGCTGTATCAGGAATTGCTCGAAGAAAAATCCCTGTCCTACGCCTGACTTCGGCCTGAAACACATTCCCCATTGTGGGAGCGGGCTTGCTCGCGAAAGCGTCGGGTCAGTCGACATCATCGTTGCTGACAACCCGCCTTCGCGAGCAAGCCCGCTCCCACAGGGGTTTTGCGGTGGGTTCGGGATTACAGGTCGAGCACCAAGGGTTGGCTGCTCTGCGCCGGCACCGCACAACAAATCAGCACATGCCCCGCCTCCGGCATATCCGCCGGCACCTGTGGATAATTCACCGCGCCGCTGACCAGCCGCGTCTTGCAGGTTCCACATGAACCACCTCGGCAACTGAACTCCGGACGCAATCCACGGCTCTCCGCCAGTTCCAGCAAACTGCCACCATCCGGCTGCCAACGCGCCTCTTTCGCCGAACGCTCGAACACCACCGGAACCGAAGTGGTCGCTACGGGCGGTTGCTCAATCACGATTGCATCCGGATCGGCCTGACGTTTCAGCGTCGACGGGCCAAAGGTTTCCGCATAAATCTGCGCGTCGCGTACATCCAGTTCGCGCAGGGTGTCGTACAGCCCTTGGGTAAAACCACCGGGGCCACACAGGACAAAATCGATCTGGTCGAAATCATCGACCTCCAGCACATTCCTCAACACCTCGCCGTCAATCCGCCCCGGCAAATCGAAGTCCGCACCTTCCTGCACATCGGCTTCCGGCTGGCTGAGCAAACGCAACACCCGCACCGCATCGCCAGACGTTTCCAGCAAGCGATCCAGTTCCTTGCGAAAGGGTTGATCGGCCAGGCTGCGTGAACTCTGCAACAACAGCGTCGGACGAATCCTCCGCGTCCGTAAGCCTTGGTACACCACCTCGCGCAGCATCGACAGCAACGGCGTAATTCCCACACCGGCCGCCAACAACACCAACGGTCGCTGCTCCAGCGGTACGACGGTGAAATGCCCCTGTGGCGCACGCGCTTCGAGAACATCGCCGACATTAATCTGCTCATGCAGATGCGACGAAATCAGGCCCTCACGCTTGACGCTGATCCGGTAGAAACCATCCGATGGCGCACTCGAAAGGCTATAAGTACGAATGTGTACCTCGCCATCCACGATGAAACGCAGCGGCAAATGCTGACCGGCAAGAAACACCGGCAAACCGGCGCCATCGGCGGGCTCCAGATAGATCGAGCGAATGTGCTGACTCTCCGCTTCAATCTTCGTCACCCGCAGAGGCCGCCATTGATTGCCGAGTGCCTGCGCCTGCAAACGTGCGTCCGCCTCGGCCCAGTTACCGGTCAACAGACTGGTCGGCGACATGCCGTCGAAGCGCCAGCGCAACGCCAATGCCGCCGGGCGCCGCACCAGTTTTTCCACATCAAATGTCCACAGGCGTTCCGCGCCTTGAAACGCCTCGATTTGCGGGCCTTCGAGAATGATCTCGGTGCGCCCGCTGAGTTGCAGTACATCGCCTGTGGAAAAGTCGATGAACAGCAGGCCGGCCTTGGGGTTGAGCAATAAATTGCCGAGGGTATTGAAATGCAGATTGCCGGCAAAGTCGGGGATGGTCAGACGATTCCCTTCCACCCGTACGAAACCTGGCTGGCCGCCTCGGTGGGAAACATCCACCGCACGCTGACCATCAACATCGACATAACTGGCGACGAAGAACGTGTCGGCGCCTTCGATCAACGCCGTGGCCGTCTCATCGAGAGCGTCCAGATGCTGAGCCGGGCGGGTTTGCGGATCCGTCAGTGGCACGCGCTGAAACTGGCGCAACTGAATGTATTGCGGGCAGTTGCCGAAAGCCTGATCCACGCTGACGTCGAAACCCTGCGCGGTCAGATTATCGACATGGCCGTTGAGGCGATTGCGCCGGCGGGTGTGCAGTTCGATGCCGAGCAAACCGATCGGCTCGCCATTGCGCAGTTGCGCCGGGTCATCGCCCGAGGTTTGGCTGGCGAAATGCAGGTGCTCGGGATCCGGCGAATGAGCAAAGCCCGGCGCACCTTCAAGCACACTGGCCCACGGCCGGCCCTGCGCATCGACGGCGCCGTACAACATGAAGGGCAATTGCTGATAGAACTCACGGTGCTGATCCGGCATCCACGTGCGAATCACCTTACGCCCGAACGCCTCCATGCGTTCGGCAACCCCGACTTTCGCCTGCAACTGTTGCTCGCCAGCGTGCCACGGTGAACGTTCCATCACGACCTCTCCCCTGCACCGTCGGCACAGTGTGGATTGCGGGAATCAGACTGCGGTTTGCAGACCGGCGACGGTGCGCGGCATGCCGACAAAACCGGGCAAGGCTTCGACCCGGGCCAGCCAGGCGCGAACGTTGCCGTACTCATCCAGCGACACATTGCCTTCCGGCGCATGAGCGATGTAACTGTAGGCCGAGACGTCGGCGATGGTCGGTTCTTCGCCGGCCAGATACGGAGTTTTGCCCAGTTCGACGTCCATCACTTTCAGCAGGTTGTGCGCACGGGTGATGGCTTCATCAGCATTCAGTTGCGCGCCGAATACCGTGACCAAGCGTGCAGCAGCAGGGCCGAAAGCAATCGGCCCGGCGGCTGCCGACAACCAACGCTGCACATGCGCGGCACCGACCGGATCCGCAGGCAGCCAACGTCCGTTGCCATACTTCTGCGCCAGATAGACCAGAATAGCGTTGGAATCGGCGAGCACCACACCGCCGTCATCAATCGCCGGGACTTGGCCGAAGCTGTTGATGGCCAGATACGCGGGCTGCTTGTGCTCACCCTTGGCCAGATCGACGAAAATCAGCTCGGTCGGCAATTGCAGCAGGGACAGCATCAACTCGACGCGATGAGCGTGGCCAGAACGCGGGAAGTTGTAGAGTTTGATCGCTTGCATGGTCGACTCCGCTGAACAGGGGCGTCGCTGCGGGGATGAGCGCGCCGAGGGGGCCATCTTCCCCTGATCGCGAAAACAACAGAATCACCAGTAACTGCAAACGATTATTTCAGCTCGTGCAATAACGCTGCATTTTTCAACGCGGGATGTTCGCGCAAAGCCTGTACCGCGAAATCGACAAAACTGCGGATCCGCGCCGGCGCCTTGCGCCCGCCCTGATAGACCACATGGATCGGTAATGCGGGTAGTTCGAATTCGGCGAGGACGATTTCCAGTTCACCGGCGGCCACCTTGCTCGCCACCTGATAAGACAAGACTCGGGTCATCCCCAAGCCCATGGCCGCTGCCGTAATTGCAGCCTGATTGGCGGTCACGATCAGACGCGGCTCAGGTCGCACGTTGAATGGTTCGCCGCCGTCGAGAAACGGCCAGGTGCGTTGCTGGCCAATTGCTGAAGTCGCCACGACGGGCACGCCCGCCAACGCGTGTGGATGAACCGGCCGACCGTGCTGCGCGAAATAGGCCGGCGAACCACAAATCACCCGACGCACCTCACCGACCCTAATCGCATGCTGGCTGCTGTCGGGCAGATCACCGATGCGCACCGCCACATCGATACCCTCTTCGACCATGTTGACGATCCGGTCGACCAGCACCGCGTTGATCGTGACTTCCGGATACTGCGCGAGATAACCCGCCATCACCGGCGTCACAAACAGATCGCCGAACAACACCGGTGCCGTCACCGTCAATTGCCCACGCGGCTGCGCATGACTGCCCGCCGCCGAATCCTCGGCTTCCTGCACCTCCGCAAGAATTCTCCGACAATCCTCCAGATAACGCTGCCCCGCCTCGCTCAAATGCACACTGCGCGTGGTACGAATCAACAACTGCGTACCAATGCGCAACTCCAGCGCCGCCACCGCCCGCGTCACACTGGCCGCGGAAAGGCCCAAACGCCGCGCGGCCGAGGAGAAGCCCTGCTCTTGGGCGACGGTGGTGAAGATGTGCATTTCCTGGAAGCGATCCATCCAATACCTCTCAGCGGGGCGATAGGTTCTTTGGAAACGATTTCACCAGCGAATCAGATCGATTGGTATTTAGAAAGGGATCGACCGCTAAAAAGAATATGGCAATCGCGGATTTTTACTAAGCAATAAAATTCACTCAAATGCCCGTCTTATCTAGCTGCCGTGGTTTTTGCTCAGCAAGAATACGCGGATAATTTTGCGGGTTTTCGAAGAGGAAATTGGCAGACTCATAAAGCGGGGAAACAACGCAGGAGCAAGAAAATTCTCGCCCCCGCGTAAGACCAATTACTCCACCGTCACCGACTTCGCCAAATTACGCGGTTGATCCACGTCCGTGCCCTTCAGCACCGCAACGTAGTACGACAGCAACTGCAGCGGGATCGTATAGAGGATCGGCGAGAGGATGTCGTGGATGTGCGGCATCTGCACCACGTGGGTGCCTTCGCCGTTGGTCATCCCGGCTTTTTCGTCGGCGAACACGATCAGTTCGCCGCCACGGGCGCGGACTTCCTGCAGGTTGGATTTGAGCTTTTCCAGCAGTTCGTTGTTGGGCGCAACGGTGACCACTGGCATGTCGTTATCCACCAGCGCCAGCGGGCCGTGTTTGAGTTCGCCAGCCGGGTAGGCTTCAGCGTGGATGTAGGAGATTTCCTTGAGCTTCAAGGCACCTTCCATCGCTACCGGGAATTGCGCGCCACGGCCGAGGAACAGAGTGTGGTTCTTCTCGGCGAACAATTCGGCGATTTTTTCCACGGTGCTGTCCATCGCCAGCGCTTCGCCGAGGCGGGTTGGCAGGCGGCGCAGTTCTTCGACCAAATTGGCTTCAACGCCTTTGGCCAACGTGCCGCGAACCTGACCCAGCGACAGGGTCAGCAGCAGCAGGCCGACCAGTTGTGTGGTGAAGGCTTTAGTCGACGCGACGCCGATTTCGCGGCCGGCCTGGGTCAGCAGGGTCAGGTCGGATTCACGCACCAGCGAACTGATGCTGACGTTGCAGATCGCCAGGCTGGCGAGGAAACCCAGCTCTTTGGCATTGCGCAGGGCGGCCAGGGTGTCGGCGGTTTCGCCAGATTGCGAGATGGTCACGAACAAGGTGTCCGGCTGTACCACGACTTTGCGGTAGCGGAATTCGCTGGCCACTTCGACCTGGCACGGGATGCCGGCCAGTTCTTCCAGCCAATAACGCGCGACCATACCGGCGTGGTAGCTGGTGCCGCAGGCGACGATCTGCACGTTGCGCACTTTGGCGAACAGCTCGGCGGCTTGCGGACCGAAAGCTTGCACCAGCACTTGATCATTGCTCAGTCGACCTTCGAGAGTGCGCTGGACAACGGCCGGTTGCTCGTGGATTTCCTTGAGCATGTAGTGGCGGAATTCGCCTTTGTCGGCAGCTTCGGCACCGTCGGTGTACTGCACGGTCTGGCGCTCGACAGCGTTGCCGCTCACGTCCCAGATCTGCACATTATCGCGGCGAATTTCGGCGATATCGCCTTCTTCCAGGTACATGAAGCGGTCAGTGACCTGACGCAGCGCCAGTTGGTCGGAAGCGAGGAAGTTCTCACCCAGACCCAAACCAATCACCAACGGGCTGCCACTGCGCGCGGCCACCAGACGATCCGGCTGCTTGGCGTTGATCACCGCCAGACCATAAGCGCCGTGCAGTTCTTTGACGGTGGCTTTGAGTGCGACGGTCAGATCAGGCTGATCCTTGAGTTTATGGTTGAGCAGGTGAGCGATGACTTCGGTGTCGGTGTCCGAGGTGAACACGTAACCCAGTGCTTTCAGTTGTTCACGCAAAGCTTCGTGGTTTTCGATGATGCCGTTGTGCACCACCGCGATGTCGCCGGAGAAATGCGGGTGAGCGTTACGCTCGCACGGCGCACCGTGCGTGGCCCACCGTGTGTGGGCGATACCCAGACGGCCCACCAGCGGATGCTCGGCCAACGCGGCTTCGAGTTCGCTGACTTTGCCCGGGCGACGCATGCGCTCGAGGGTTTCGTCATTGGTGTACACCGCCACACCGGCGCTGTCGTAACCACGGTATTCGAGGCGCTTGAGGCCTTCGAGCAGGATGGCGGTGATGTTGCGTTCAGCGACTGCGCCGACAATTCCACACATGCTTATTTCTCCTGACTGACAGCCGCGCAAATCACGTTGATACCGCGGGCCTGGATCTGATCGCGTGCATCGATGGGCAGGCGATCATCGGTAATTAGGGTATGGATGCTGCTCCATGGCAGCTCCAGATTGGGAATCTTGCGGCCGATCTTGTCGGCCTCGACCATGACGATAACTTCCCGCGCCACGTCCGCCATGACCCGGCTCAAACCGAGCAGTTCATTGAAGGTCGTGGTGCCGCGCACCAGGTCGATACCGTCGGCGCCGATGAACAACTGGTCGAAGTCGTAAGAGCGTAGTACCTGCTCGGCAACCTGGCCCTGGAAGGATTCCGAATGCGGATCCCAGGTGCCACCGGTCATCAACAGCACCGGCTCGTGTTCGAGTTCGCTCAGTGCGTTGGCAACATGCAGGGAATTGGTCATCACCACCAGACCCGGCTGCTGGCCGAGTTCAGGGATCATCGCGGCGGTGGTGCTGCCGCTGTCGATGATGATGCGCGCGTGCTCGCGGATGCGTTTCACCGCCGCGCGGGCAATCGCCTGTTTGTATTTGGAAACGCTCTGCGCGGTTTCCGCGACCAGCTCCTGCGGCATGGTGATCGCCCCGCCGTAACGGCGCAGCAACAAGCCATGACTTTCAAGCGCGGCGAGATCCTTGCGAATCGTAACTTCAGAGGTTTCGAAGCGCTTAGCTAGCTCATCCACACTGACTTCGCCCTGCTCATTGAGCAAGGCGAGAATGTTATGGCGGCGTTGGGGTGTATTGCGTTTCGACATGGCGGCTTAAGTTTCGATTCGAAAGATAGCGGAAGCAATCAAAACCTATTGGCCATAAATCGTCAAGCGCGATGCAGAGTTTTTTCAGAACGACACAAACAAAAATGTGGGAGCGGGCTTGCTCGCGAAGGCGTCGTGTCAGGCACTGAATGTGTGACTGATAGACCGCTTTCGCGAGCAAGCCCGCTCCCACATTGGATTTGCGTGGTTAATCAGGCTGTGGATAACTCAGTCCTTTTTGATTTTCACCGGACGCTTCCAGCCATCAATGTTCTTCTGCCGCGCGCGACCAACTGCCAACTGCGCGTTATCCACATTCTGCGTAATCGTCGAGCCGGCCGCCGTGGTCGCACCGTCAGAGATATCCACAGGCGCGACCAAAGAATTGTTGGAGCCGATGAACACATCTGCACCCAACACGGTTTTCCACTTGTTGGCGCCGTCATAGTTGCAGGTGATGGTGCCCGCACCCACGTTGGTGCGCGCACCGATTTCGGCATCGCCCAAATAGGTCAAGTGACCGGCCTTCGCGCCCTCGCCCATGTGCGCATTCTTCAGTTCAACAAAGTTACCCACATGCGCGCGCGCTTCAAGCACGGTGCCCGGACGCAGACGCGCGAACGGACCGGCATCGCTGCCCTCGCCCATTACGGCACCTTCGATATGACTGTTGGCCTTGATCACCACGCCTTTGCGCAGGGTGCTGTCCTTGATCACACAGTTCGGGCCGATCACCACGTCGTCTTCGATAACAACGTTGCCTTCGAGGATCACGTTGATGTCGATCAGCACATCGCGACCAACGGTCACTTCACCGCGCACATCAAAACGCGCCGGGTCACGCAGGGTTACACCTTGCGCCATCAAACGACGGCCAGCGCGCAACTGATAATGACGCTCCAGCTCGGCCAGTTGTTTGCGATCATTGGCGCCCTGCACTTCCATCGGGTCGTGCGGTTGTTCGGTGGCCACTACCAGCCCATCGTTGACCGCCATTTCAATCACGTCAGTCAGGTAGTACTCGCCCTGAGCGTTATTGTTCGACAGGCGGCTCATCCAATCGGCCAGACGATCGGCCGGGACGGCGAGAATGCCGGTGTTGCCTTCGGTGATTGCGCGCTGCGCTTCGCTGGCGTCTTTGTGCTCAACGATGGCCGCGACCTTGCCCTCGGCATCGCGCACGATACGGCCGTAACCGGTCGGGTCGTCGAGTTCGACGGTGAGCAAACCCATCTGCCCCGGCACCACATGCTTGAGCAGACGTTGCAGGGTTTCGACTTCGATCAGCGGCACGTCACCGTAAAGGATCAGCACGGTGTCCGCGGAAATGAACGGTACGGCCTGAGCGGTGGCGTGGCCGGTGCCCAGTTGCTTGTCCTGCAGCACGAAATTCAGATCATCAGCCGCCAGGCGTTCACGCACCACATCGGCGCCATGGCCAATCACTACATGGATGCGTTGTGGATCGAGTTGGCGGGCGCTGTGGATAACATGGCCCAGCATGGAATTGCCGGCAATCGGGTGCAAAACCTTCGGCAGGGCCGAACGCATACGAGTGCCTTGACCGGCCGCGAGGATAACGATTTCAAGAGACATGACTGGCTACCAATCCTGGGTGGTCAGCAACTGCGACCGGGTTTGAATTCGGAAAAAGAAAAAAGGGTAGCCGAGGCTACCCTTTTTTATCAATCGCACAACAAGCGGCTGACGGATTAACCGCCAAACTTCTTGCGGATCTGCTGGACGGTGCGCAGCTGAGCTGCAGCCTCGGCCAGACGAGCTGACGCAGCGCTGTAGTCGAAATCAGCGCCCTTTTCATGCAGAGCATGCTCGGCAGCCTTGAGAGCTGCTTGAGCCTGAGCTTCATCCAGGTCGGCAGCACGTTGCACGGTATCGGCAAGCACTTTGACCATGTTCGGCTGAACCTCGAGGAAACCACCGGAGATGTAGAACAC